>DASRND010000022.1 GCA_035647615.1 Bacteroidales bacterium
GTTTGTACCTGTGTGGGTTTGATACACCATTTGTCCAACAGTGTAGCTCGCCGAGCCTCCGCTGCCCGAGGCATTCGCGCCTGTAACGTTAATACCTTCTTGTGCTGTTGCAACTGAAAGGGTAAAGGTAAAAGCTAAAAGTGTTGCCACTCTTAAACATTTTACTTTCCACTTTCTCCTGTTTCCTTTGTCTTTGTGTTTCATTAGTCACCTCCTTTTTTTATGATTAAATAATAATTTTAATTAAAAATAGATTTATCATTTTGGTAAAAATGATATTTTTTTCGATATTAATCAAGAAATGTTCGATTCATTTTCAAATTATTTGTTTTGGATGGTCATTAAATTTGGACAGGTAACAGCGGCATACAGTTCGGCAGAAAATAATTGGTTTTGTTTTCTGGCAGTAAAGATAAATCCTTCTATTCGGATGTAGATGTCTGTTGCACGCGGTAGGGTGTTCTAAATTATTATTTCTAACGAGAAGGAGATGGAATGCAAGATGATGCGGTACGGGCTAAAAGTAGCCACTTTTCCTTTAGAAATTCTTAACATCCTAAATTTTGCATTTTTAATTTTCGGTTATCTTTGCAGCCTTGAAAATCAAATCATAAAAAAATCGCTATTACAATGAACAGTGAAAATCTAAGAAATGCATGTGCCGACGCTTCGCAAGCGATGGCAAAACTCAATTTGGACGCCCATGCCGACCTCCGGGCCAAGCTCGATTACTGTGTTGGCAGCTACGACCACGATAAAAATCCCGAAGGCCTTTACCATTTTGGAAAAGCTGCCCTCGACGAACTCAAGGCTTTTAAAGCTAAAAACCCGCGCAAAGTCAACAAGAAGATTATTGATAGTCTGCAACAAGCGCTCAAAGGTTAAAAACTTTTAGCCCGAACAAAATCTAAAAGCGTCATCTATTCGGATGACGCTTTTTTTGTGCCCTTTACGGAGCAAGATTAGCGGTACTATTGCGCTGGAGCTTCTTACGATTCCTAACACGGCTGACTATCAACACCTTTAATTCATGTGGATAATAGCCGGTGCAAGATGAATAAAAATAATTTTGCTGATACCACTTTCATATTTTAAAAGTCGGGATCAAAACCATAGACAGATGCATAAAATTACCGTACATCCCATCCTGGATGTTCCTCAGGTCGAAAAAGTTACTTTCCTTTTTAACGGCGAAAAGGTGGAAGGCGAAAAGGGCTTCACCATCGCTGCGGCGCTGCACCAGGCCGGACACCCCGTGCACAGCCACAGCCTGCGCAACCGCAACCGCTCGCTCGAATGCGGCATCGGCAAATGTGGAGCCTGCGAGATGCTCGTGGACGGACGCATTCGCCGCATCTGCATCACCAAAGTGGACGACGTACACGAAGTATCGGAGATACCACACGACTACACGCCAAAGCCACAGCCCTGCGACGAGCAGTGCCAGACAAAAGTGTACAAGACACAGGTGGCCATCGTTGGTGCAGGTCCCGCCGGATTGGCTTGCCGCGAAGAACTGCTGAAGAACAATGTGCAGTGCATCGTGGTGGACAACAACAACAAAATTGGTGGACAGTTTCTGATGCAGACCCATCAGTTTTTCTTTTTTGAAAAAGAAAAGAAATTTGGCGGCATGCGTGGCTTCGACATTGCCCACACCCTTGCCGGCGACGATCACACAGGCATATTTCTTAACTCTGCCGTGTGGGACATTCTGGAAGGCAAGCGCCTGGCCGTGAAAAATATTAGCACCGAAGAGATCTATTATATCGACGCGGAGTTTCTGGTGGTGGCTTCGGGAGCTGTGCCTTTTATGCCCACTTTCGAGAACGACGACTTGCCCGGCGTATTCACGGCTGCCGTAGTTCAAAAGATGATGAACAACGAGCTGACACTGCTTGGCCGAAATATTTTAACCGTGGGCGCCGGCAACATCGGCTACCTCACCTCTTACCAACTGATGCAGGCGGGAGCACGCGTTAAAGCGATCATCGAAGCCATGCCCCGCGAGGGCGGCTTTCCAGTGCAGGCCAACCGCGTGCGCCGACTCGGAATTCCCGTCCTCACTTCTAAAATCTTACTAAAAGCAATTCCTAACCAAGACCATACGGGTATCGTTGGCGCGGTGATCGCCGACTGTGAGAATTTTAAACCCATCCCCGGCACCGAGCAGGTAATCGACGGCATCGACGCCATCAACATCTGTACGGGTCTGGTACCCGACGACCAGCTTTTGATAAAAGGTAAAGAACTTTTTGGTCGCCAGGTGTATGGTGCCGGCGACGCCATCCGCATCGGCGAAGGCACCAGCGCCGTGCTGCGCGGCCGCCAGACTGCTTTCGAAATCCTTGAGGATATGGGCGTCCGCTACAATTACGATCAGTTTTTGGAAGTTTCTAAAGAATACATCGACTCGCAGCAGCATCCTGCGCGCATCATCGAAAAACCGATGACACCCACGCCCCAACGCGCCGCCGAAAAGCCTTTCGTACTCATCGACTGCCTCTATGGATTTGCCTGCAACCCATGCGAGTTTTCGTGCCCTCACGGCGCCATCACCAAAACCTCCACCAGCACGGTGCCCCGCATCGACTTCGACAAGTGCATCGGATGCATGAACTGCGTTAATCAATGTCCGGGGCTGGCCATCTTTGGTTACAACCTCAAAAAAGATTGGCTCTTCCTGCCCATCGAATATCATATCGAAGAAAATACGCCTGTTTTCCTGGTGGATAATAATGGAAAGAAGTTGGGCGAAGGTGTGATAGAAAAGATTTTGGACAAGCCCAACAAAACCAATGTGGCGCGTGTAAAATCGCTCGACCTACACGGCGAAGACCTGATGCAGGTACGCGGATTTATCGCAAAAGATAACTTCCCCGAGCCCATCGAATTTAAATCCAGCCACATCGAAGTAGAATCGGAAACCTATGTGTGCCACTGCGACGATGTAACGCTCGACGAAATCCTGGAAGTGATCGGCAACCGTAAGTTTATCTCTGTGGATGAAGTGAAGCACACCACCCGCCTGGGCATGGGTGCCTGTCGCGGAAAGCGCTGTATCAAACGGCTTAAACAAACTTTGGCAGGATCGGGGATTTCCATCGTTGGCGAGCCTACACCGCGCGGCCCGCTGAGCAACCAGGTGAACATGGGCGAGCTTTATCCGCACAAAACACACGAGAAAATCATCACCACCCTCAACGGCAACATAGGCGAAATAATAGCCGTGAAAAGTTTGGTAGCCGGTGGCGGCATCGGTGGCAGCGCCTTATTCCGCTACATGTCCGAGGCAGGTCTTTCACCCGTACTCATCAACAGTGGACGCGGATCATCCTGGCGCAACATCGCCGGCGGGCGTCCCAGCTTCAGCCTACCCGAACTTTCCGACATTGCCGAGAAAAACCGGGAAATATTCCGCAGCCTTCAGCAGATTCACAACATCAACTTTCGTCCCGCCGACTATGTAACTTTTGCCAACGACCAAAACATGTTCGACGCGTTGAAAGCTTCGATGGTCTGGAGCGATGCACAGATGATAGAACCCACCGACTTCCGCAAGTATATTTCTCCTTATTTTAACACACGCCTCAACACATACCAGGCAGCGCTCGTTACGCACAACTGCTGGCAGGCTAACCCCGGAAAAGTGGTGGACATGATCCGGCAATTCGGGATGAGCTGTGGTGGCACCATTCAGGAGGATTGTGAGCTGATAGATGTGCGCCGCGAGGCCGACAAATACCTTGTGCTCGTAAAAACCCACGACAAGAAATACGTCACCTATCTGGCGGATCATTTCGTGAATGCGCTGGGGCCACAAGGCGATAAGTTTGCTAAGATGCTGGGCTACGAAACCGGCACTTATCCCATAAAACATCAGGCTTTTATCACCCGCCGGCTGCCCATGATGGGCGTGGATGGCATCCCGTTGCCCATGCTTATCGACCGCCGCCAATACAAAGGCTTCACGGCAGTATATGGTCAGCAGTTGGGCGAGACGGGTCAGATAATAGGATGCGCTTCACCCGAGGTGGAACCCCGCGAAGCAGGAAAGAATCTGAAGGTTAACTCCAAAGATTTCCTGGAGATTGCTGCCGAAGTATTTGTGGATTGGCTGCCCGAACTCTCCTCGGTAGGATTCCAGGCCGTGTGGGCCGGCTATTATGTGGAGCCGCGCATGATCCTCGACCCGGAAGCAGGTCTTTTCCTTGGCCTGCGCGGACAAGGCTTTATGCTGGGGCAATACCTGGCCAAAATGTATGTGGACAAACTCACGGGAAACCACGTACCCGCCTACTTTGAGCGCCTCACGCTAAAAGGCGACGGACTGCTGGAGAAGGCTTTTCAATAACCGACCGCTTTTAAAACCAAAAACCCCCGGAGATTTTCGGGGGTTTTGGTTTGTTTTATTTGTAAAAGAAAACTTATCCAGAGGTTGGTGTCAAGGATTGCTCTTCAACTCCCGCCCTGCAACTCTATTTTTCGCGTTTTGCAAAGTAGTATTTCAATCCGATTTGTAACTGGAGGGCATTTACGCTGACACTGGTAGCATATACCGGTTCGGCATCAGAATAGTGTGTCATAGTTTCGTAATAGACGGGGTTGAAATTTGCCAGATAGCTGCCTTTTATGTAAATGTCTGCTTTCTTTTTGAAGCGATAACCGGCGGTCAATCCTGGTTCGATACCAAAATTCACCCTTGAGGTGACGAAGCCATAACCTCTGGTCGAATCGGCCGATACAGGAACAAAATTCGGATCAATAGTATTTGGAAATGGCGACACATTCTGACCAAAACCCATATTTGGCTGGTCGTCGGAATAATCACGGCAGATAATGGTATTAAAGCCCAGCTCTATTTTTGCAAAAAACTTCTCGTTGGAAGTAGTAAATTCTTTGCCCAACCGGATGGGGATCATCCAACTTTCCGCACCAGAACCCATATTAAGAGTTTTGTGTGGGATGCCTGTAGCGTAGTCATAGTCAATAGAAACATGGCTTGAAAAGTAACCGTAAAAACCCGTTTCCAGGCTGTAGCTATTATGTTTATAACCGACATAACCACCATAAACGCCGCCAATGGAGCCTTGCGATAATTCATACCCTTTGCTGTTTACATAATGATGCCTGTCGAAAAGGAAACCATTTTCGTAGCCAAGATAGAAGCCGTTTTGCGCTAAGCAGCTCACCGATATCAGTGACGCCGCAAGAATTACAAATAATTTTTTCATGATTTAATGATTTTGATTATGACTTTTTTCTTGCAAATCACCGGCAACAGTATCTTTGATTAATGCAAAGCCAAAAACGACCGGGTAACAGTATTATTAGAGTTTTATAAAATTAAATTGTGATGCGTTTCATCAACTCTTATCGCCGCATTAACGTCTCGTTTACGTCTCAAATTCCTGCCTCTCTCACCACTTTTCCAAATTATTCTGTACATTCGCAAGCTACTATTTCTTTATAAAAAAACGTAACTGTTCGCCTGATGTCTTTTAAAACACAAGTTTCAGATAAGAATCTTTATTATAAAAAAGCCTACGCTACCCCTCATTCCCCTAAAGGGGAAGCCAGCCCACACACCTTCGATTGTGCGTTGGCAACTCCTCCGCCGGCTGGCGGATCGGGGGGGTGCGCGATGGATTTTCCTAAATCTATAGTATCTATCACTTGATGTAAATTTATAAAAACCAACCACCTAACTGCTTACATTAAAACACAAAAACAATGAACGAAAACAGAAATTTTACGCTTCAATTTCTGGGAGCTGCCGAAACAGTTACCGGTTCCAAATATCTGCTCACCCTCGGCGACGAGCAGCTGATGATCGACTGCGGATTGTTTCAGGGGCTTAAACAGTTGCGTGTGCTCAACTGGCAGAAATTGCCGCTCGATGCTTCCAACGTCAAAAATATCCTGCTCACCCACGGGCACCTCGACCATGTGGGTTATTTGCCGCGGTTTATCAAGCAGGGTTTCAGCGGGCGAATCTGGTGCACAGAACCTACGGCCGATCTGGTGGAGATCATCCTGAAAGACAGCGGGAAGATACAGGAAGAAGATGCCGAACAGGCCAACTACCATGGCTACACGCGCCACAGCCCGGCTTTGCCACTTTATAGCCTGGCCGATGTGGAACGTACGCTGCCGCTGTTGCATCCCGTTGCCGACAATGCCTGGATGGAGATTTCACCGGAAATAAAATTTCGCTTTCGCAAAAATGCACACATACCAGGCGCTACCTTTATAGAGATGGACGCCGCCGGCATCCGCATCGTTTTTTCGGGCGATCTGGGGCGCCCCGGCGATGCTATGTTGCTGCCTCCCGAGCAGCCGGAAAAAGCCGACTATCTCATCGTCGAGTCAACCTACGGCGATCGGCTACACCCGACAAATTTAGCCGAAGACCAGCTTTTGCAGATCATCCAGAAAAGCATCTACAACCACGGCCCGCTGCTGGTGCCCAGCTTCACCGTGGATCGCGCACAGGATTTTATGTATCTGATCTGGAAACTGAAAAACGAAAATCGCATCCCCGACATCCCTGTTTATCTCGACAGCCCAATGGGACTTGACGTTAGCAAGCTCTTCCTGAAATATCCCGAATGGCAACGTCTTGATCCGCAAGTCTTCAAGGAGGTTTTTGAAAATACACACATGGTTAGCTCAATAGAAGAAACGAGGAATCTCTCGCGCAACAAGCATCCACGTATCATCATCGCCGGCAGCGGCATGATGAATGGCGGACGAATATTGCAATACCTCGAAGAACATCTCGACAACCCGAACGCCACCATAGTCATTCCCGGTTTTCAGGCTGCCGGTACGCGTGGCCGAAGCCTGGCCGAGGGGGAACCAGAGATAAAAATGCGTGGCCGATATATTAATGTGCGCGCCAACATCGAACAAATGCACAATATGTCGTCGCACGCCGATCAGAGTGAAATTTTGCAGTGGATGTCGAAGATAAAGAACAAACCCAAACAGGTTTATATCACCCACGGCGAACCCCACAGCGCCAATGCGCTGCGCGTCAAAATCAAAGATACCTACGGCTGGTCTTGCCAGGTACCACGACTTTTTGAGGAGGTAACGCTTAGCTAAATCCTAATAATGATAGGCTGTGGGTAAAACGGCGCATTACGCAGTAAGGGCTTTTGCCCTAATCATCTTCCTCAATCTACCAGTGTTAGCTTTATCATATTCGATTTTCCGGGTTGATCGATGGGCATGTTGGAGATGTGCACAATCAGATCGCCCTGATGAAGCAGGTTGGCTTCTTTAAGGTTTTTCATCAGATCGGCGATGGTTTGGTCGGTGTCGATGTAGTGATCGAAGAATAGTGGACGCACACCCCAGAGCAGGTTCAGACGGCGTAATGTTTGTTCTTTATCAGCAAAAGCAAAGATGGTGGCTTTGGGTCGGTAGCTCGATATTTTGGTCGTGGAATAACCCGTGGATGCCACAGAAACAATAGCATCAGCTTTGGATTCACGGGCAAGATTACAACCGCTATAAATTACAGCATCAGAGATAAAGTGTGGGTTATTTTTTACCTCCGGCAAATGTTGCTTGTCGTAGATATCTTCGAAAAGCTCCACCTCTTTAATGATATTGTTCATGGTAGTTACAGTCTCCACCGGGAAATTACCAACGGAAGTCTCGCCACTAAGCATCACCGCATCGGCACCATCGATCACCGAGTTGGCCACGTCGTTCACCTCGGCGCGGGTAGGGCGTGGGCTGTTCATCATGCCTTCCATCATTTGCGTGGCGATGATTACAGGCTTGGCTCCGATGATGCATTTCTTCACAATTCTTTTTTGTATCACCGGTACATTTTGAAGCGGCACTTCCACGCCCAAATCGCCACGAGCTACCATGATTCCCTGTGACACCCGGATGATGGCATCTATGTCTTTCACAGCTTCAGGCTTTTCTATTTTGGCAATCACGGGAAGTGGTGACTTATCGCCATAGGTTTTCATCAGCGCTATCAATTCTTCCACATCGGCGGCTTTGCGCACAAACGATAGCCCAATCCAATCCACCTGCTGGTCGAGAATAAAGGCCAGATCGTCTTTGTCTTTTTGGGAGAGCGAAGGCAGCGACACATCGGTGTCGGGCAGGTTCACACCCTTGCGCGAATGGAGCACTCCCGCTGCCAGCGCTTTGGCTACTACCTCACCTTTTTCAGGCATCGTAGCCTCCACTTTCATCGCTATCTTGCCATCGTCGAGCAGGATGTTTTCGCCCGCACGAACATCTTTTGGAAAATTGGCATAATTGATCCAAATCTTTTCCGGCGAAGCGTTTTCTGCCACAACAGTAAAAACGAGCAATTCATCCTTTTTGAATTTCCTGCCTGCCTCTCCAATGTCACCAATTCTTATCTTGGGACCCTGCAGGTCGGCAAGGATTGCCACGTGTGTTCCCAGCTTTTCGTTGAGCTGGTGTATGTCGGCGATAACACGGCGAAAATTGTCGTGCGTGCCATGCGAAAAGTTGAGTCTGAAAACGTCTGCACCGGCGTCAATCATTTGGCGCAATATTTCTGGCGAATCGCTCGCTGGTCCTATGGTTGCTACAATTTTTGTCTTCATCGGCTATACAATTTTTTTATGGATACTGGGCTGCTTTGCAGCTTTACTTTGTGTTGATCTTCCTGTTGTTTTATCTCTGCCATATGGTATTCCAGATCGAAAAGGATGGCTTGCATACGCTCCATTATTTTTTTGTTGCCACCCTTGAGCAATGTGCTTTCCGCGAGTTTGAGCCTGTTGATCTCAAGAATCTCGGCTATATCAGTGGCATCATCAAGAAACTGCGCTATCTGGCTTTCGCCAAAAAAGTTGCGTACCAAAAGGAAATAGTGGTTCATAAGCTGCTGTCCGGCAGCAAGCTCTTCAATCAGATAATATTCGGTAGAATGATCGTTGCAAAAAAAATAGAATTCGTACAGCTTCGTTTCGCCCGACTCCAACACCTTCAGAACGGGCTTACGCGCCAGGTTTAGACCAAGCTTTCCGTTTAGGCAAAAGGCAAGTTGATAACCCCTCACCGTTGCCGAAAGGCTGAAGATGATATAGTCGAGATGCTGACCCGGATCGGGTTTGAATTGCTGTTTTTTCATCTTATTAATTCATTGTTGTCAGGTAAAGGAAATCCTTACTAAAATAGATCCTTCTCCGGACACCAATATTACTAACTAATAAAAAAACAAAGGTATTGGTTCAGATCGTTTAAAAACGTTAGCCCAATCATTTTCATCAATAACCCAACGTTTTGAGCATCGATTTAAAACTTTGTTCTTTGGCAAAAAGTCGTGGATAATAGGTACCGTCTTCGTCCAGATCGATGATGATGTGCTTGGGAGCCGGGATGAGGCAGTGTTGGATGCCGCCATATCCGCCAAGCGATTCCTGATAAGCGCCCGTATGAAAAAATCCGATGTAGAGCGGATCTTCCTTGTCATATTTTGGGAGGAACACCGCGTTGAGGTGCGCCTCATCGTTGTAGTAATCCTGGCTGTCGCAGGTGAGGCCGCCCAGACACACGCGCTCGTACTCATAGTCCCAACGATTGACAGGCAAGAGAATAAAACGCTGGTTGATGGCCCAAGAGTCGGGCAACGTGGTCATAAAAGAACTGTCGATCATATTCCATCTTTCACGGTCGTTTTGTTGCTTCTGGTCGAGGATGGAATAGAGTACCGCAGCGCTTTCGCCCACGGTAAATGAACCAAACTCAGTGAAGATGTCTGGCTCGGGTACATTGTGTTGTTCGCATATCGCCTTGATTTGTGCTACAATTTCTTCGGCCATGTATTCGTAGTCGTACTCAAAACCCAACGACCGTTTGATAGGGAAGCCACCGCCAATATTCAGCGAATCAAGTTCCGGGCATTCCTTTTTCAGCTCGGCATAAACCGTTATACTTTTGCTCAGTTCGTTCCAGTAGTAGGCCGTGTCCTTTATACCTGTATTAATAAAGAAATGCAACATCTTGAGCTCGATGTCGGGATTGTTTTTGATGTGCTCCTGATAAAACGGGATGATGTCGTTGTAACGGATGCCCAGCCGTGAGGTATAAAACGAAAACATCGGCTCTTCCTCTGAAGCTATCCGCAGCCCTATCTTGAATTTTCCTTTCACATGGTCCTTGTAATACTTCAGCTCATCCATGTTATCGAGTACCGGTATGGTATTTACAAATCCTTCGTTGATGAGGTTGGTAATGTTTTCGAGGTATTGCGCCCGCTTAAAGCCGTTAGAAACGATGTAGGTATCTTTGTTGATGAGTCCGTTTTTGTAGAGCTCTTCTACGATGTTTATGTCGAAAGCGGAGGAGGTCTCGATGTTGACATTGTTTTTCAGCGCCTCTTCCATCACAAACGAAAAGTGGGAACTCTTGGTGCAGTAGCAGTAGCGGTACTCGGCATTGTAGTCCACTTTGGCCATGGCCACATTAAAGATGCGCCGTGCCTTTTGTATCTGTTGCGAAATTTTGGGCAGGTAGCTAAGCTTCACCGGCGTGCCGTATTGCTTGATGATCTCCATCAGCGGGATGTCGTGAAAGTGAAGCTGGTTGTCTTCTACGTGAAACTCTTCCTGTGGGAAGTGAAAGGTCTGATCAATCAGGTCGATGTACTTTGTCTTCATCGTTAATAAGTTTTAGTCGTATTAGTTTTCAAATAAAATACAAATGTAACTCACTTGCATCATGTAAAAACGATAAAAGTAAACAAATTCGATTTAGATAAACGTAAAAGATTTGGAACTGGCAATTTGGAAAGAGGGACCGCTACTTAATTTTGGTGCTTCAAACGGAGGGTTTCCACCAGATGATCCAGGTCGGTCACAATGTAATCGAATACCGGCTAAAGAGAATTCTATTTTGAATACACATTTTTGGTGATATCGATGCTCTCCGGTGAAACCTCCACAATCTTCCCTTCCTTCAAAACAATGAGCGGAGTTTTCTTGTATTTTTTATACCATGGTTTTAAGATTTGTAATAATTACTCTTTGCGCTTCCACCGCAGTGTCGCTACCAAATGATCGATGTCAGCCACAATGTAATCGATCACCGGCTGCAGCGAATCGTTGTTAGGTGTAACATTAAAATACAAAGCGCCGCGCAAAAAACTGTGCGTACTGTCAGTTACCCAAAACTGAAACGGTGAAGCCACATCGCGCCCTTCGATGGTATATACCAACCCGTACACATTGCGATCTTGCATGTTGATAGTGGATTCTTTGATGCCAACAGCCTTGGAAGCATGTTTAAAAACCATTTCGTGGGCGTCTTTTTGCAAGTTGTAAAGCAGAATGGTGTCGAGTGGCTTATAGCTCAGATACACCGAAGCACGATAGGCCGGGTAATCGATGTTCATCCAATATGGATTTTGCTGGTTAGCTTCGTCGAAACGCAGATGTGCCGCTGTCGAATATTCAAATTGGTATGGAAAGGTGCTGTCGAAAGACTGATAAGCGGGAGGAGGCAATTCGATGCGTATGTATCCGCGTGGCCGGGGATAGGTTGGCTCATTGCGGCACGACACCAAAACTATTATTATTAAAACAAAAAAAGAAGAAACGAAAATGCGATTGGACGATGATAGCATGCGACAGGACTTATGATATTTTGGTGAGAATTTCTTCGATGCGGCGACTGCTCACTTTCTTGATGATAAACTCATAATTCAAAAATTTAGTGCTTGCATTTACCGGCGGAATGCGACCTTCTATCTCCAGTATCAATCCTGCCAACGTCTCGCTGTCGCCTTTGACATCCTCAAAAAGTCGGTCTTCAATATTGAGGATTTTGCAGAAATCATTCAACAGGATTTTCCCTTCAAACAAATAATTGTTGTCGTCGATTTTGGTGTAAGCAATCTCGTCTTCTTCGCTGTCAAACTCATCGGATATCTCACCCACAATTTCCTCAAGAACATCTTCGAGAGTCACAATTCCAGAGGTGCCGCCATATTCGTCCACCATGATGGCCATGTGGATTTTCTTTTGTTGAAATTCTTGCAAGAGATCGTTGATTTTTTTGTTTTCGGGAACAAAGAAAGCCGGCCGCAGCAGCGCGCTCCAGTTGAAATCAGCGGGTTCATTGAGGTGCGGTAACAGATCTTTTACATAAAGAATACCTGCAATTTTGTCGAAATTTTCGGTGTAGGCCGGGATGCGCGAGTAGCCGGCATCCAAAATAAGCTCCATCAGCTCGGCATAAGAAGTATTGATCTCGACAGCCGTAACGTCGAGCCGTGGCTTCATGATTTCCTTAGCGTCGATATCGCCAAATTTGACGATGCCTTTCAGAATTTTCCGATCTTCTTCGTCGGTATTGCTGTCGGAGGTAAGCTCGATGGCTTCGGAGAGTTCACTCATCGAAATCTGCACGGGGTTACGCTGTAGGCGCCGGTCGATGAGTGAGGAGCTCTTTACCAGCAGACTGCTAAGCGGATAAACAATGGTGATGAGGGTTCGCATGGGTCGCGCCATAAATACAGCAAATTTCAATGGTTTGGTTGAAGCATAAATTTTAGGCATAATCTCACCGAGTATCAGCAGCAGCGACGTTACCACCACCACCTGCACCACAAAAGCCAGCACCGGAGTATGCGTTAAATCCACCAGATTGGCCAACACATAAGTGGACAAAACAATGATGGCAACGTTTACAAAATTATTGGTGATGAGAATGGTGGCCAACAGGCGTTTAGGACGTTCAAGTAGTTGGTTTACCAAATCGTGGGTGCTGTTGTGATCCGCACGTAGTTGTTTGCGCTGGGTATGGTTAAGCGAAAAAAATGCGATTTCCGATCCGGAGATCAAAGCTGAAATCAACAGCAGAATGAGCATCACCACCATACCCAAAATCACCGGAACTGGTCTAAAAACAACCTCATTGAACAGGAGCATTTCCGTAAGAAGTGAGGCCGCGTCAGGATCTTCCAAAATTATGTAGGATTAATTCGACAAAATGATTCGTTTGCAAAAACATGTGCAAAAATAACGATTTAATTTCTGCACCTGTTTTTATTGCGCAAAAGGAGTGGTTAGCCGGCATTGGGTCAGAATGGAAGGTCGTCGGTAGGTCCTTCTTCGGGCATCGGCTCCTCGAAATTTTCGGCTGTTGCCGGAGGCGGGGCCTGGTAAACTCCCTGCTCGCGGCGCGGCCCTAGCCGGTTTATCTTGTCAGCCTGTATTTCGGTGATGTAATGTTTCAGACCATCCTTATCGTCCCAGTTGCGCGTTTTCAACTTGCCTTCGATATACACCATGTCGCCTTTAACCAAATTTTTCTCGGCCAGCCACCGCCACAGCACCACGTTGTGCCATTCGGTTTGCTCCACCCAATTGCCATCTTTGTCTTTGTAACTCTCGGTAGTGGCTACCGATACATTGGCGCGTTTCACACCATTTTCAAAGGTCATTACATCGGGGTCTTTGCCCAGATTTCCAATGAGGATAACTTTATTTATGCCTGCCATAGCTTTAGGTTTTTATGATTAATAAAGAACAAATGTAAATAATTATCTGGAAAAGATGTTTATTAAAACTATTTAGAAAAATAGATTTTAAAAAACGTGCTTTGGTCAGTTTTGCAAATTTGTATTTTATTACTAATCAATATATAAAAAGGCTGCTTGTGCAAATATTTTTATTATTGGTGTGTAAATTTCTCTTTCCAAATTAAATCTTCTTCACAAAATCATCAAACACCTTCAGAAATTCTTCGGGCTGGTCGGCATGCAACCAGTGGCCGGCCTGTTCGATAGTTTTGATGTCGGCGTTGGGAAAATTGCGGTAAATCTGATCGAAGTCGTCGTAGCTAATGTAGTTGGATTCGGCACCACGGATAAACAAAGCGGGCTTGTCGAAAATTGCTGTGGAGTGTATTCCCTCGAATACTTCGTCCATGTTAAGATTGATGGCTTCCAGATTAAGACGCCAGGCAAAACCGCCACCGTGCGGACGGCGATAAAGATTTTTCATGGCAAACTGCCGTACACGCTTGTCTTTGATGGTAGCAGCGAGTTGTTGTTCTATCTCACGGCGCGATTCGACATTCTCAAAATTGATGGCCATCATGGCGTCGATCATATCCAGATGACGGTGACGCCGTTCATAAGCGCGCAGGCTAACGTCGGCGACGATGAGTGCTGCGGGCACTTCCGGGTTTTCGAGCGCAAAATTCATCGCTACTTTGCCACCCATACTGTGCCCGAGGACAATCGGATTTTTGAGATCGTGCTCATCGATGAATTCGCCCAGATCGGCACACATTGCAAAATAATTAAACGTTGGGTCGTGTGGCGAATGGCCATGATTACGCTGGTCTGGAATAAACACATTGTACCGATCCTGTATGCTTTGCGCAAACGACACCCAGTTGTCAGAAACACCAAAAACACCGTGAAGGATAATTAGCGGCTGCCCCTGCCCGTATTCGCGATAGAATAATTTCACAATAAAAGGAGCTTAATTTTGGGATTTGAAAAAGAGTAACTCTTCGCGCAAGCCGTCGCCCTGCCGTCCAGGAATTATTGCACCCGACTTTGCAGCGGATCCGTAAAAATAATACACCACGATGTCGATATCATTATAATAATTGATTTTATAAAAGGTGATCAACTCGTCGAGCGTTTTCACTGCACCATTGTAGCGGTGGAAGATGGGTTCATAATATTCTATTTCTGCAGGGATATTCTGTATGAATGCTCCCGTGTCGTCAATAGAAAAATAACCGTAATAACCGGTGGGATAACTGGCCGGCAGAACGCCGATGCTGGTCATCGAGTCGAGCACAGCGGTGGTGATAGCGGTATCGGCAACATCTTTATAACTGATGTAACCCCACATCGTCCCAAAAGGAATGCGGCGAACCATGTCATGATTTACAGTGAGCGCCTGCAGTGAAGGGAAATCCAGCACCATCAAACTATCGCCAACGGTGAGGGTACCGGTATTAATATTTTGGGCCACTTTGATGGTAATATCATAAACGCCATTTGCGAGGGTTCCCAAGCCTACATCAGCAGTGGCGGAGCCTTTCTTTATGCTCTGGTCGTTATAATTACTATTTTCAATATCTGGCAGGTTAATTTCAAAACTGTTGCCATTGCTTTTCACACCATTTCTGATAGAATAAGTGACGGGATATGTTTTGAGGTCAGTTTCAAAATGCAGGAAGATATACTTAGCGCCATAGTCAATGGTTTCGTAAACGTCAACGTTAACGGTTTGCAGCGGCGTGGTTCCGGGCTTGTCGTCTTCACAACCGGTAAAGGTCACAAGTACGACGGCCAATACCAAAGCGACAGGCAGAATGAAAATGCGTTTTTTCATATTACAAAAATTGTGATAATTGCTTGTTCCATTTATTTGTTGATAATCATAACCGGATTTTGACAAAGATATTTTGCCCGAAACCCAAGATTGAAGGTTCAGCTAACAATGAAAAACTTGCACAGTGACACTCTGTGTAAGAACACTGTGAAACTTAAAAACAACAAACAGTCATTTATCGTCATTCGCCGATGTTTATCCGTCATTCGCCGATTTGTGTTTGGAAATGATGGTGTTGCCGAAGTAGTTTTGTCGCATTAATCAATTCATTGTTTCATCATTAAAAAAAATCATATTATGAACGAAAATTCAAGATCACGCACATTTTTCTTTGCTGTAATAATTATTGCAGCAGGTATCATTTTACTGCTCGCCGGGCTCGGCATCATCCCCTGGGAGGCACGTCGAATACTGATTTCGTGGCCCATGCTGCTGATTGTGGTAGGCATCTCCTTCTTGTTTTCTGGTCAACAACGGGTAGTCGGATACGTGCTTCTGGGCGTTGGTGGCTTTTTTATGATCAACAAATTCTATTTAATCCACAATAACTTCTGGCAGGTAATATGGCCGCTGGTGCTGATCGTCATCGGCGTTTCAATTATTTTAAAACACAACAAAACCCGCCAGCTACTATCCAACACCGAGCGATTTACCTCCGATGGAGAGCCCATCGCCGACGGCATCGGCCAAAGCAGCGACTACATCGACGAGGTGAGCATATTTAGCGGAAGCGAAAAAATCATCACCAGCCGTAATTTCAGAGGCGGCAAGATTACCAGCATCTTTGGCGGCAGCGAAATCAACCTCACACAAGCGCAGCTGGCTGCGGGCAACAACAACCTGGAAATAACCGCTATCTTTGGTGGCTCTACGCTCATTGTGCCGCCCGATTGGCAGATAAAGGTAAATGTTACGGCTATTTTCGGTGGCATTTCCGACAAGCGTTACAAGCGGCTGGATGTTACGATTGACGACACCAAAATCCTGTACATCAGCGGACTGGTGCTCTTTGGCGGCGGTGAGATAAAAAGTTATTAATCATTGGCGCAAAAAAAGTATAGTGTTCGTAAAATCTTCAGTTCTTTAAACGCTTGCCTACACCCCCCGGCCCCCTAAAGGGGTAGCCGCCCACTCACCAAAAGTGTGCTGGATTTCCCCTTTAGGGGATCAAGGGGTGAGCGCGGGCAAATGACTATCATTTTAAAAGCTAATAATAATCGCAAAAAAATTAACCTATCATTGCGAAGATTTTTCATTTGTAAAAAACATTTTAAAAGATGCTCAACCCGCTGCTGACTCACCGAAAAAACTTTATGGTTTACTCCCTGGCGATGGCTTTTGTTACGGCAGCACATTTTGTGATCCTCTATGTGTTCTTCAACTTCCCATTGCTTGTGTCGGCGGCTGACAGCACCATTTACACCGGCATGGTTTTTCTCACCGGCATCGGCATCTGGTACATCGTGCGCTATCTTGCTATTAGCGATCAGAAATATCATCTTGTGGTTATCGATCATCTGGTTACCGGCGGCATCCTGGTTTCGGTTTGGCTTTTCGGAGGATATTATCTGCTTTCGTTTCTCTTCGCCAATGACGTTGATTATGGGGTGTTTCTTTCTCAATCGTTGCCCTGGCGCTTTGTTTATCTGCTGCTGGTGTATGCGATTATCGTCATGGTGTATTATCTGGCCAATTATTACAACAATTATCACGAGAAGCTTTTGCAGGAATCGGCCATGCGACAGTTGATTCATGAATCGGAGCTGAACCTGCTCAAGTCGCAAATCAACCCGCACTTTTTGTTCAACGGCCTCAACAGCATCCATTCGTTGATCATGACCGACGCCGAAAAAGCCGGAGAAATGCTGCTGGAGCTCTCCGACTTCCTGCGCTATACCATCCGCCAAAACCATGAGGAACTGGTGAGCCTGAATACTGAGCTGGAACATATTGCCAAATATCTCGACATCGAAAAGATCCGGTTCGGGAAGCGACTGGTGATCGAAAACAACATCAGCGAGGCTTGTCGCCAATGCAAAATCCCAAACATGATCCTGCAGCCGGTTTATGAAAATGCTATCAAACATGGCGTAAACGAAAGTACGGATGCAGTGGTAATTACCACAACCTGTCAGGTACAAAATGGAATGATGCAAATCTCCATCGGCAACAATTACACGCCCGGCAATCTTTCGAGACGCGGCAAAGGCATCGGCCTCGACAACATCAGCAAACGGCTGAGCCTGCATTACCATCGCAACGACCTGATAAAGATCGAGAAAAGTAATTTTTATTTTAAAGTAACCATCAGCATTCCGGCGCACGAACCGGTGAATGATAAAAAATAGCCGTTATGGAAAAAACCGTCAAAGCTGTTGTAATCGATGATGAAGAGCTGGCCCGTCGGGTAGTAATAAAATATCTGGCCGCGCATCCTGAGATAGAAGTGGTGGCCGAGTGCGAAAATGGTTTCAGCGGACTGAAAGCCATTCAGGAGCTGAAGCCACAGCTTGTTTTTCTGGATATTCAAATGCCCAAAATCGATGGCTTTGAGCTTTTGGAATTACTCGAAGAGAAACCCATCATCATCTTTTCGACGGCCCACGACGAATATGCCCTAAAAGCTTTCGAATACAGCGCTGCCGATTATTTGCTAAAACCCTACAACCAACGCCGTTTTTCGGAAGCAGTGCAGCGTGCCTTGCAGCGTCTTGCCACCGAACAGGCCAAGCCAACGCAAGATATTCTTTCGCAAATAACCGAAGCTGCTGACCGCGTGCCGCACACCCTCCACCGCATCGTGGTGAAAGATGGAGCAGAGGTTCACGTAATTCCCATACAAGATGTGATCTGGATTGCCGCCGCCGACGATTATGTGGAGATACATACACCGACGCGCCGCTATCTCAAGCAAAAACCAATGGCTTACTTTGAGCAGCACCTGCCGGCAGAGCAATTTGTGCGGGTACATCGCTCGGCCATCGTGGCGGTGGCGCAGATAAAAAAGATAGAACCCGACACCAAAGACACCTATTCGCTTACGCTAAAAGATGGCCGCGAAATCAATGTGAGCCGCTCCGGGATGAAAACGCTCAAAGAAAAACTGAGGTTTTGAGGGAGTGAATGCTTATTGATAAAGGGAATTGTTGCTCTAATGGAGCTTACAAAATTTCATAATTCAGAGCTCGAAATTTGAAATTTAATCCAACTTTATGTAGCAATGTTATTTCTATTACGATCCAATTTTCAAAAAACAAGATGCACAGTTGCGCGTCTAACAAATCAACTTCTAGCTTCTCACCAACTCCCGCCAGCGCCGCCGCCGCCAAAGCTGCCGCCACCGAAGCCACCAAATCCTCCTCCTCCGCTGCTACCTCCAAAAGAGCCGCTGCCACCCTGGAAGTCACCCCATTTTCCACTAGAGCTTTTTCCCATTTGGTTCGCCAAAACCATCGCAGTCCAGAAAGGCAGGTTGCTGCTGCGTCCGCTGTAGTTGCGCGTACCACGCCCACGCAATAGTAGCCAGGCGATGACGATGATAAAAATAATGAGCCCGACAAATGCGCCAAGTCCGCCGCCGTCCAAACGGTTCATATACGCATCAGCACTGTATTCGCCGACGGTGAGCTTCATCAGCACGTCGGTGCCACGGTCGAGCCCACGGTAATAGTTGTTGTTTCTAAATTGCGGAATCATCTCCTCCTCAACAATTCTTTTAGCAACCGCATCGGGCACCGCGCCTCCAAGACCATAGCCGGGCGCTATGAATGCTTCGCCCTTCCCATCGGCAACTTTCGGTTTTACCAGTACCACTATGCCGTTGTCTTTACCTTTTTGTCCCACACCCCACTGCTCACCCAGCAAATCAGCAAATTGAGCTTTGTCATAGCCGGCAAAATCCTTCACCAACACTACGGTGATCTGCGTGGAAGTGGTGTCGTTAAAAGCTACCAGTTTACGCTCCAGACTGACGATATTGTTGATGCTCAGCGTGCCGGTGAAATCGTTGACAAGACGCGGCGGAACGGGTCGTGGAGGAATGTTCTCGTAGACAAGACGCAGCGGACCGGGTCGTGGAGGAATGTTCTCGTACGGTGGCTGACCAATGGCTGAAAAGGCCAGCAGCAGCAAGAGTGCAAATATTGGTATCGGTCGGAATATTTTCATGAATTGCTGTTTAATTGGATTATCCGAAAGATATTTCATCCGAGAGCTCATTGATATCATCTTTCTGATAAGGAAAATGTTTCTTGAGATATTCGCCAGTGCTTGCTATGCCGAATGTAAGCCCGTCGGCGAGGCCATCGGTATGAAAGCGATCGATAATCTCTGCCGAAAGTTTTTCCCAGTACCTTTTTTCTACCACTGCATTGATTCCGCTGTCGCCGATTACCGCAAACTGCCGGTCTTTGGTAGCCACATAAAAGAGCACCCCATTGCGCAAAGCGGTCTTGTGCATGTCGAGTTTTTCGAAGATAAAGGCAGCACGATCCATCATGTTGCCGGGGCAAACGCGCTCTATATGCACGCGTATTTCGCCTGACGATGCTCGCTCGGCATCGGCAATTGAAGCTTTAATGGCGGCTTCGTCGGCGGCATTGATTGGCCTGGATGAATCATGAGTTTCGTGATCAGGCATGATGCTGTTTTTTGGTTTTTAAAAAGAAATATTAAAACTCGACTTTGGGGGCCTTTTCAGCTCCGGCATCGGCTTCAAAGTAGGGCTTCTTCTCAAAGCCAAACATACCGGCAAAGATATTCTGCGGAAACTGCCGGATGTAGCTGTTGAATGTCTTCGTTTCTTCGTTGAACTTGCGGCGCGCATTGGCAATCCGGTTTTCGGTGCCTTCGAGCTGTGCTTGCAGTTCGAGGAAGTTGGTGTTGGCTTTCAGTTCTGGATAGCGCTCCACGGTGACGAGCAGGCGGCTTAGCGCCGAAGAAAGGGCTTGCTGCGTTTGCTGTACCTTTTCGATGGTGGCAGCATCCATGTTATCAACGTTCAGATTTACGCTGGTGGCATTGGAGCGAGCCTGGATTACCTGCGTCAATGTTTCCTGTTCAAAATCGGCGTAACCTTTTACGGTGCTCACCAGGTTAGGAATCAGATCCATGCGCCTCTGATAATCCGTTACTACCTGTGACCAGGCCGCTTGTACCTGCTCATCGAGCTTTACCATGTTGTTGTAGGTGCCTTTGAAGCTTCCGTAGAGCACCAGCACAATTATTACAATGATTCCAAGCGTAATCCATAGTCCCTTATTTTTCATGTTTTTAAAATTTACAAATTAATTATTTAAGAACAAAATGATTAAAATTAAGATTCTTGTTCATTTTAACCGCAAAAGTCAAAAAAAGTTTCATTGTGTGCTTTAAGCTTTCTTTGCGTGTTTTGTTATTTGGTTAATTAGATTTATCGGGTAGCTTTCTTATGAGGATAACAGCCTTGGTAGTCGTACGCTTCAACATTGTTTATCCATGCTTACGGGCGGCTACAATGGCTCCTTGTATGGCAATCTTATCTCCAGTAATATTATGATCGCTGAGCAGATAACATCCGTTTTGTTGGATATTTATAACGTAAAAAAACGACGGGAGACACAACCCGGCGAGCTACCGGAACCAAACGATGATAGCGAAAACAATAGCCAGTTATAGCTTATTGTTCAACTTTGCAACGGTGGGCTTAGTCGTTAGTAACCAGCTTAAATCCAATACCGTGTACATTGATTAGCTCCACGGTTTCATCCTCTTTCAAAAATTTGCGGAGCTTGGTGATGTACACGTCCATGCTGCGTGCGTTGAAATAGCTGTCGTCGTTCCATATTTCCTTCAGGGCATGGCTTCTGTCGAGTACATCGTTAAGGTGCATTGCCAACAGTCGCAGCAGAGCCGATTCCTTGGAAGTTAGCTTTTGTTCTTTGCCGCTGATTTTGAGAAGCTGACGGTTGTAATCAAAAGTGTACTGCCCGATCCTGAAAATGTTATTGGCGGTTTGGCCCTGTCGTGCGTTGGCGCGCCGGATGATGGCTTGCATGCGCACCAGGAGTTCCTCCATGCTGAAGGGCTTGGTAAGATAGTCGTCGGCTCCGAGCGAAAAGCCTTTCAGCTTATCCTCCTGCATCGATTTGGCGGTGAGAAAAAGAACAGGGATACGTTTGTTTTTTTGTCGGATTTCTTTCACCAGCGTAAAACCATCTTTTACAGGCATCATTACGTCGACGATGCAGAAGTCGAAGTTGGAATGCATAAAAGCATTCATGGCTTCTTGTCCATTCACGCATAGCGTTGTGTCGTAGCCTTTGATGTCGAGGTACGATTTCAATACGTTTCCAAGATTCTTGTCATCTTCGGCCAATAATACTCTAATTTTTTCAGCTCCCATAGTAATGGAATTTTGATGTTTTCTGGATTATTTGAATTTGTAAAATTAACTTTTTTTTAGATGATTACTCTCTTTTATTTTTTTCTTTCTAAATTACACATGCACAGACTACTATGAGGCACGCTTCCTTTTGTTGCTGAATGGGATGTAGATGCAAAATTTAGAGCCTTTTTTCAGTTCACTTTCTACGGTTACCCTCCCACCATGCAGCTCAATTATTGTCTGTACGTAGCTCAACCCCAACCCAAAACCTTTTACATCGTGCACATTTCCGGTAGGCACACGATAAAGTTTATCAAAAATCTTTTTCTGATTTTCGTGGCTGATGCCCATGCCATTGTCCATCACACAGATCTTAACGCCTTCATTATAATTAGCGGTGGTAATGCGGATGCGCGGGCGGCGGGGAGAATACTTGTTGGCATTATCGATAAGATTGGTGATGGCGTTGGTAAGGTGCATTTTGTCACCCGACACCACTGGCTTCTCGGCGCCTTTATTAAATACCAGAGAACCATCTTTCACCTCAACCTGAATGAGCAGATTACTAACCACCATATTGATCATATCATGAATATTCACTCTTTCGCGATTGAACCGAAAATTTTCATTTTCGATGATGGCTGCCTGCAGTATTTTTTCGGCAATCGCGGCCAGACGGTTATTTTCGTCATTGATTACCCTCAGATAATTATCTGCAAGCTGTTCGTTACGTTTTATGGTTTCATCGCGCAGGGCTTCGCTGGCCAGCGAAATAGTGGAGATAGGCGTCTTGATTTCATGCGTCATATTATTAATAAAATCATTTTTCATTTCCGAAAGGCGTTTTTGCCAAACAATGATTTTGAGAACATAAATAAAGAGCATGATAATGATGAAAATCAGCACTAGCGAAATGAGAATGATCCCAGCCATTTGTTTGAGTATCAGCCGCATTTCGTAAGGGAAATAGATCATCAGGTAATCGGGCTTAGGCGAAAATTCGTAAGGATAAAGCGTGAAGACGAAGCCCTGTTTGAGTAGTTCGGTTTTGTACTCGTCAGAACTTTCGTAGATCATCCGGCCTTTTCCCGAGGAATAAACGCCATAAGCATAGCTGTTGGCAATGTTGTGCATCTGCAATTCGTGCATCAATAACGAATCGAGTACCGCCATATTCAAGTGGTTTTCGATTTGAAATGGTTGGCTTCCGTCAACAATCTCCGCAATAATTTCCTGTGCCATGTTCGACTTTTGCAATAATCGGTGTAGGTCGGCACAGGTTTCTAATGAATCAAGATCAGCGGGTAGCGCCAGGCTTAGAGAGTCGATGATAGAGAGATAATTGATAAAATGATTTCGCGTCTGGTTGCCCTGGCTAAGGGTGTGGTAGGTTTTAATTATCTCAAGCTTGTAAACCACCTCCTTGGCTGCCGAATTTACTTTGTTCTCAAAATTGACCCTTTCGATGCTGATGGCATTGCGTACCCAGTAAAACTGCACTGCAGCAAGACTTAGCAGCACAATGGAAACGATCACAATGACTAATGTTATCAAATTTCGGTTCATCTGGCAGAGTTTCGATCAGCATTTATTTTGTTTGTGGCAGCTTTTTTTGAAAGGTTAGTTTAGCGCCTGATGCCTACAAAGTTATCTTTTCAAACTCCCGCAAATAATTGCTTAACCATCTTTAACGTTTGTTACCCTCCTTTAACCGCTCAAACTACCTCATATTTTTATGTTTGCCAACAGAAAATTTGTCGTAAATCACAATAAATCATTTTAATAAAAATGAACGACTTATGTTTTTTGTAAGAAATAATTTCTGATTCATAAATTTTGGTTTTTGGTTTAAAGTGCAGTCACCCCGGCTGCACTTTTTATTTCATTGCCAAAAAGGAACTTCTAAGAAAGTAAATCTGAAAACAATAAAAATATGGAAACGCTGAAATTAGAATTGCACGGTAAGCTCATCGACAAATCAGCTCTCGAAGCGATGCAGCCTGAGATAACCGCGGTTCATAAACGTCTGCTTGCAAAAACCGGAAAAGGAAATGATTTTTTGGGATGGATGGATCTGCCTGAAGAAATTGATGAGAAACTTCTGCAACGCATCGAGGCTACTGCAGCGCACCATTCTGAGATTTCTGATCTACTACTGGTAATAGGTATTGGGGGTTCGTATCTCGGAGCACGCGCTGTAATCGAAGCACTCAAAAACAACTTCGACATGCTGCTGCCGAATGATCGTCGCCGCAAGCCTTTGGTAATTTATGTGGGTCAGAATCTTTCGGGTGATTATCTCTCCGATTTGCTCGGATTGCTCGACCGGTATGATTATTCTGTTAATGTAATTTCCAAATCGGGTACCACCACTGAGCCAGCCGTGGCGTTCAGAATACTGAGAGAACATCTCGAAAAAAAATATGGCGCCGATCAGGCACGTAAACGAATCGTTGCCACCACCGACAAGGAGCGCGGCGCATTGAAGCAACTATCCGACGAGCAGGGATATCCTACCTACGTTGTTCCTGATGATGTGGGCGGCAGGTATTCGGTACTTACTCCGGTGGGCTTGTTGCCCATTGCCATCGCCGGCTTCAACATACGTGAGCTGGTGAAAGGAGCTGTAGATATGCGTAGTCAATTGATTGCGAGCGATTCGGTTTTCAATAATCCGGCAGCTAAGTACGCAGCAGCGCGCAATTTACTTTATCGCCAGGGCAAGAAGGTGGAGATCATGGTGAATTACCAGCCCGGGCTTTATTATTTCGGCGAATTTTGGAAACAACTTTATGGCGAAAGTGAAGGCAAAGAAGGCAAAGGAATATTCCCTGCAAGCGTAGTCAACACCACCGATTTGCATTCGATGGGGCAATACATCCAGGAAGGCGAGCGCATACTTTTCGAAACGGTGCTCTCGGTCAGAAATTTTGACAACCCTCTCACAGTACCCTCCGACGAACAAAATCTCGATCAACTAAACTTCCTTACCGGAAAACACGTGGATGAAATCAACCAGACAGCACAAACTGCCACTATGCTGGCACATCTCGACGGTGGCGTTCCGAACATAACCATCACCATTCCCAAAATAAACGAATACTATCTCGGACAGTTGATCTATTTTTTTGAGTTTGCGTGTGCACTTAGCGGATATTTACTTGACGTCAACCCATTCGATCAACCCGGTGTTGAGGCATACAAAGTAAATATGTTTGCATTGCTGGGAAAACCCGGTTACGAGAAGCAGACCGAAGCTTTGCGTGAGCGACTCAAATAGAAGTTAGGAAAAAGAGATGAGTGGTGAAAAAAAGTAGATAGTTGGTAGGAAGTAGTAGGCAGCCCTCTGTCAACAATCAGTAATCTCCCATGCGCTTCGTGCCTTGCTCTCAGCACCCTGACTTTACTCAGGCTGCAGATGATTGCATGCTTTTTCGGCAGCAATTTTTTCGGCGCCTTTTATCGAAAAATCCTGGCCGGTGGCACAAACTTTTCCATCTACTGTTATTTCTACAATATATTGCCGGGAGTTGCCTGTGCCTACTTCTGTTACGACATCAAACGACAGGTCACGGTGCTCTTTTTGCGACCACTCGATAAGTTTGCTTTTAAAGTTCGCTTCGGTATTTACCAGCTCATCTATATCAAAATGCACTTTGATGATGCGGCTCACAATGATGCGACGGGTAAATTTATAGCCCCGATCTAGATACAGGGCGCCGATAAATGCCTCAAAAGCATCGCCATTCATCGAGCGGAATACGTTGCGCGAATCCTGGTTTGACTGGATAAATTCGTCGAGTCCCAACTTGCGCGAGAGCTTGTTGAGCTGTTCGCGGCTTACGATCTTGCTACGCATCTCCGTGAGGAAACCTTCGTCTTTGTATGGGAATTTTTTGAAAAGATAATCGGCCACCACCGAGCTTAGCACGGCATCGCCCAAATACTCGAGACGCTCATTGCTAACCTTGTGACCATTGGTGTGCACAGCTACACTGCGGTGCAGGAAAGCTAGTTTATACAACGAAACATTTCCGGGACAGAACCCGAAAATGTTTCGTATGGAAAAAATAAAATGTCGGTCAGCAGAAAAGTAACCTTTAATTCGGTTATAAAGATTTAAAACCAAAACAGGATTATGCTTTAAATTTTTTCACAGCCAGAGAGGTGTTGTGACCACCAAAACCAAAGGAATTGGAAAGCGCCAGATTAACCACTCTTTTCTGCGCCTTATGGTAGGTAAAGTTCAGGGCGTTGTCGATGTCGGGATCATCGGTGAAGTGGTTGATGGTTGGCGGAATAATATCGTTTTGGATTGTAAGTACAGTGGCTACCATTTCGACAGCAGCAGCGGCGCCCAACATGTGACCGTGCATCGACTTAGTGCTGTTGAGGTTGATTTTATAAGCATGCTCGCCAAAAAGACTGACGATGGCTTTAGGTTCGGCGATATCGCCCACCGGAGTAGAAGTGCCATGGGTGTTGATATGATCAACTTCCTGAAGTTGCATTCCTGCCTCTTCGATGGCAAATTTCATGGCCAGCAAAGCGCCCAGCCCGTCGGGATGGGGTGCTGTAATATGGTAAGCATCGGCAGTACTGCCCACTCCTACCAGTTCAGCGTATATTTTTGCGCCGCGCTTAATGGCGTGCTCATATTCTTCGAGAACAATGGTAGCAGAACCTTCGCCCAATACAAATCCATCGCGGTCTTTATCGAAAGGACGCGAGGCAGTTTTGGGGTCGTCGTTGCGGGTAGAAATAGCATGCATGGCATTGAAGCCGCCGATGCCAGCGGGATTGATGCCTGCTTCCGATCCACCGGCCAGGATGATGTCGCTCTTGCCCAGTTTGATGTAATGAAACGCATCTATCAGGGCGTGCCCGGCCGAAGCACAGGCAGAGGTAGTGGCATAGTTGGGGCCTCTGAACCCATGTTTGATCGAGATATGCCCGGCAGCTATGTCGCCTATAATTTTAGGAATAAAGAAAGGATTGAAACGTGGATTATCCTCGTTGCGCCCAAATTCTGCTGCATCATACAAAAAGGTGGTAAAGCCACCAATGCCTGTTGCCATAATTACACCTACGCGATTCAGATCGACGGCCTCGGGATCGAAACCCGCATCTTTTACTGCCTCATCGGCAGATATCATTGCGTACTGTGCATAAGGATCGAGCCTGCGGGCTTCTTTGCGTTCGAAATAATTCGTAGCCTCGTAGCCCTTGATCTCACAGGCAAATTGCGTTTTATATTTTGAAGCATCAAAACGGGTAATATCAGCAGCACCACTCACTCCATTGAGCAAACCGTCCCAAAAAGCATCGACAGTATTGCCTAACGAGGTAATGGCACCCAACCCTGTTATAACTACTCGTTTCAAGTTCATAATTGGAGGGAAGATTATTTTGTGTTGTCTTCGATGTATTTGATGGCGTCGCCCACAGTGCCAATTTTTTCGGCCTGATCATCCGGGATAGCAATGTTGAATTTTTTTTCGAATTCCATGATCAACTCAACGGTGTCGAGTGAATCAGCGCCCAAATCGTTGGTGAAGCTGGCTTGAAGGGTTGCTTCGTTTTCATCAACTCCAAGTGTATCAACGATAATCGATTTTACTCTTGATGCAATATCTGACATAATTTAAAAATTTAAGTTAAACAGGGCGCAAAGGAAATACTTTTCTAAATACTTACCAAATGATTTTTTTATGTTGATGATTTTTAAGGTTTTTAAAAGCGTGATTTACAAGTTCTTACAAGTGACCAAACCTTCGATAGCATCACTCCCGAAGCACGTTTTGGATTAAAAAGAACAAAAAAGCGTTTCTTTGAAAACTATTGCATGATTTGATCATTATCAGTTTATTATGAAAAAAATTGCCATCCTTGCTTCAGGCAGCGGCACCAATGCCGAGCGCATCATCCGCTATTTTTCAACGCATCCTTCCATTGGTGTGGATATGGTTTTGAGTAATCGTTCGGATGCTTATGTGATCAGGCGCGCCGAAGCCTTACAAATTCCGACAAGGGTTTTTACACGGCAGGAACTTGCCGATCCTGATGGAATAGCTTCTCTGCTCAAAAGTCGTAAAATTTCACTCGTAGTGCTGGCCGGTTTTTTATGGCTCGTACCGCCTGCCCTGCTGGATGCTTTCCCGCAAAAAATCATCAATATCCATCCAGCTTTGCTCCCCGACTATGGCGGAAAAAAAATGTATGGTAGCCGCGTGCATCAGGCGGTTATCGATGCCGGCGAAACTGAGAGTGGCATCACCATCCATCAGGTGGACGCACAATACGATCGGGGGAAAATACTCTTTCAGGCACGATGCCCGGTGGTGCCAAATGATACAGCTGATATCCTCGCACAGCGTATTCACCAACTGGAATACCAACATTTCCCAAAAGTAATCGAGCAACTGCTTAGCTAACCAGAGGTGGTTTTACATCTGAATCAGGAGATCTGCAAATTTTCCAATCCGACAACTTTTCTTTTGTGCTTACGCATAATGATCGTAATTGTTACTTTCATTTTTCTGGCGCGTTTTGATGTTTTCGATCACCTGCTGCTTTTCTTCTTCTGTCATGCGCCACCAGGTGGTTGCTTCCTCTTTGGTTCGCCGGCAACCGATACAAATACTTTTGTCGTCGTAGGTGCATATCGACAGACATGGATTTTCGATTTTGGTACTCATCGGGTTTATTTTTTAGAAAAAATAGAATGATAGCAAAGATAGATTTTATAGATCGCTCAGCGAAAGAACAATCTACGCGATCTCACACTAAAAAGCCTTCATTTTCGCCGATAAGGTTTTAATTGTATTTTTGTTTACTTTTCATTTGGTATTTGTATCCAAAGGAATTTATGGTAGCCGTCAATTCGAGGCATGGCAGATCGATTTATTAAAACTAGAAAATCCTGACCTACTATGAATAATGTTTTTAATCCATCCACTTTTGAGGTCGATTGGAGCTATCGAACCATCCTGGTGGTTGAAGATATAGAAGCCAACTACAAATTTATGGAAATGGCCTTGCAAAAAACCAAAGCACGCATTGTCCACGCAAGCACCGGCACCGAAGCCATCAATATGTGTGCGGCAGACAACAACATCGATTTGGTGCTTATGGATGTTCATTTGCCGGGCATCAGCGGTTATGATGCGGCACGCGAAATAAAAAAAATGAATAGCAGTATTACAGTCATTGCCCAAACGGCGTTTGTGTTTTCCGGTGAACGGCAAAAAGCTTTTTATGTAGGATGTGACGAATACATCGCCAAGCCTGTGTGCAGTGATGAACTCATTTTTACAATAAAAAACTGTTTGCTCGATCGCGGTAAAAAAGCCTGACAAATCATCCAAAATAGAATATAACTTATGGGAAGTAAAACAAAGATCCCGCATTTTTTTGGTTTACGCATTTACATTGTTTCGGTATTAATGTATCTGCTGCTGGTAATGCCTTTTGCCGGATTGCTATTGCTGCAAAATCTCCCTAAATTAATCGAGAAAAGCAACGAGTTTAATTTTGGTGCCGGAAATGTTCGTATCGATAACAGAGGCTTGCCAACCTTAACTTCGCCGCCTCTGACGATTGCCGACACGATGGCGGCCGAAAAACAGGAGGAACATTGGGAGATGGCAACAGATTTGCAAAATGAAATGATTTCCTCCTCATTCGATTTTTTGACGAAAATTGCATTGCCGATTGCCTTTCTCGCAGGATTTATTTTTAATTATCCGTTCAAGCGCTATTTCCGGCGAAAACGCAAAGGACGTTTCATCTCTGAAAGGCTTTTTAATTTTTGTAAAAAATACCTGCTGCTCTCTCATTGGATCAACGCCGCCATCGTAGGATCAGCTTTGGCTGGCACGCTAATTTACATGATGGTGCTGTCAGCCCGATCCACCGAAGCCGTCCCTATGTTTAGCCGCTTTTTGGTAATCTCGTTTTTCTCCGCATTGCTCGCGGTATTGTTTATGTATTTCTGGCAGAAGCATCGGGTTCATATCAAATACATCGACATCCTGTTTTCACCGGAAGAGCTGCGCCGACGGGTTTTCAAAAAGAATACAGGCAAAATCCGCTACCGTTTCTGGGTGTCGAGTGCCATGACAACCTTGCTGCCACTCTCCATCGTGATGGTTTACCTTATTATGAGCTTGTCGCGCATCGATCAACTGGGACTCACAAAGCTCAGCGAGGATCAGATGCAAATTTTACTTGGACGTTACAGCCCAATGCTCAGCAGTAGTATCAATCCAAATCCTATGGGGAATTTTGGAAATCTTTTCTTTGTTAATGTGATCGACGGGCTGGTGCTGTTTTTTGGTATTGGCGTGGGCATTTTTGTCTCGCTGATTTACATCCTGATGTTTGTAAAATGGACCACTCAGGGAATTGTTTATCCCGTAAGGGAATTGATTTACAACATGCAACGCACCGGAAAGGGCGGGCCGACCAACTACACGGTGGTGCGCAGCAACGATGAAATTGGCGAACTGGCAGAGCGGTTCAACGACATGTCGGGCGAGATTGAAAGCTATATTGCCAACATCGAAAAGGTGAACATGGCCTATTATCGTTTTGTACCCCGACAGTTTTTGGATTTTCTAGGAAAAGAAAGCATTACCGAAGTGCAGCTTGGCGATCAGGTGCAGAAGGAGATGTCGGTGCTCTTTACCGACATCCGCGACTTCACCTCCCTCTCCGAAGAAATGACGCCCAAGGGCACTTTCGATTTTCTTAACGAATACCTCGGCGTAATGGAGCCGCTCATAGCACGTAATAATGGATTTATCGATAAGTACATCGGCGACTCCATCATGGCGCTTTTTGTGGGCAACGTCGAAAACGCAATCGATGCAGCCATTGAGATGCGTGCAGCCCTGGCCGATTTTAATCTGCAACGCAAGCTCGAAGGCAAAAACCCTGTCGACAGCGGCATAGGAATACATACCGGAAAACTTATGCTTGGCGTAGTAGGCGGGCTCGGTCGCATGGATGGCACGGTGGTGTCGGACGCCGTCAATCTGGCATCGCGGATCGAGGGATTGACAAAAATTTACGGAACCGGCATTATTATCTCGCAGGATACCCTTATCAAAATTCAGGATCCCGGCCGCTATAACTACCGTTTTCTGGACGTGGTGAAGGTGAAAGGGAAAAAAGAAGCCGTGTATATTTTAGAAATTCTTGATGGCGAGAGCCAGCCTTCCCGGAAATTAAAAATAGAAACAAAAGCCGATTTTGGTAAGGCGATGCAACTTTATAAAAACAAGGAATTCGACCCGGCGTTAGAATTGTTCGACAACATCTACCACCGCAACCCTCACGACCATGCTGCTGCCCTTTACATTGCCCGCTGCCGCAACATCATCGACTTTGGACTGCCTCACGACTGGGACGGCATAGAAACGCACAGGGATAAGTATTGAACGGGAAGCTGGGAAAAAGTTGGTAGTTTTTAGAAGGTAGAAATTAGAAAGGAATATTTCGTATAAACGCCCGCTCGGGCATCTTTACGATTTTGAAGATCAAAAAATAATTTCAAATTTCGGAATGGTTGGTATCCGGTTAAAACCCATAGAAAATTATGTTTGCCGGTCAGTAATGAATTTGATTAAAAATAAGGTTTTTCAGTCCTCAATTTGACGGAGGTACTTTGCCAGACTACCTACCCGACAACCAAAATAGAACAATTGAGAATTTTCCGCAGACCTAAATTACCAGTTACAACACCTTTGCTATTGGCTATCACTCCCTACTGTAAAGCGTTCTTGGAGCTTGCACCCTAAAACTGATATACATGCCTGACGCAAAAAAAAGAGGCTGTCTCGTTTTTGAGACAGCCTCTTTTCTTAATTTCAAATGGATCCTTACAACTTAGTAAATGTAAAGGCATTCGCTCCAAATGAACCCTCATCAACAGTGATCGTGAAAGTCATTTGATATGTTCCATCACAAGTGTTAAGAACACCAAACCCTTCGTATGCGATGTTGTGATACTGAAAGGCGATAGATGCAAGTACAGTTCTTTCTGCCTTAACTTTAAAGTTAAACGGATCTACAATCATCTTCAGCGGTCCCTGGTCTTCAGTTAAACCGTCAAGCTCAGCCAATCCTGTTACATAAAGTATGTACTCATCAGCAGGATCAGTTGTGATAGTGATAGGTCCATCAGCACCCCAATCATCACTTACAGCCTTATAAGCGCCGGTAACAATATCAGGATCATACGCACAAACCGCAGCGGCATTAATTACTGCATTTGATCTGTACGTCTTTCCTTCTTGAACCGTTAAAGCTTCTATAGTAAATACATCACCAGGCTCAATGGCATCGAGTTGGATTCCCAGAGCAGTAGCTACTTCATGCATATAGATTGTTACATCTTTTGCAGGGAATATGGTAGTATTCCTAACAGGAACTCTGACCAAACCTTTCTTATCATAATTATAAGAAGCAACAAAAATTACCTCACTTACCTCAGCAGTAGCATCCACGTCAAACTTAATGAAGGTGTTTGCAGGATCGTTTACGTCAAAAAAAGCAGGGTCAAGGTTCGTAATTGAAGGCACAACACCTTCGCCTCTCTGACCTGCGGGATCAACAACATCGGTTTCACAGGCCGAAAAGGTTAGAACCATTATTGCCAAAACGGCTAAAATCTTGTATGTTTTCATGTTCTATTTATTTATATTTTTAAAATTAAAAACTTAGCGTGTGCCACCAGCCCACCAAACGTTATCAGTGTAAACATAAGCGCCGGTTCCGTAAGCTGCGAGAATGTTCAGGTTGGTAGTTACATCATCGGCTCCATAAGAGTACCTCAGCGGGAATTTGAGTGTGTTTGCCAATTCAATAACATTATCACCCATTGCTCTCAGGCGGCGGATGTCGTTGTAAGCTTCCACGGCTTCTGATTCGAAGAAGGAGAAGTACTTTTGTGTCATCACCTCTTTGAGTGGATTGGAAGTGAACTTCGCCTTAAGAGCCTCACGGTAAGCCGAATCCAGTTCCATTCCTACCTCTACCTTTGCGAAGGCAGCTTCTACAGCTTCTTCCAGGATAGTTTTTGCGTCAGCTAAATTGCCTTTGCGTACCTGAGCTTCTGCTTTGAGGAAAAGGATTTCGTGATAGCTAAGCAAATAGGTAGGAGCCGTAGGGCTCATAATACCAGAAATGCTATAGTAACCCTGGCGCTGATCAGGTCCGCCATTGGGGGCAAAATTCAGATCGGATTCGCCGGGATAGGGAATGAAGAATACATCATCGCGTGGGTCGTCGCGCTCGATAAGTTTTTCATGCAAACTTGTACTTGCTCCAAAATAATCCCTGTCGATAAAGAAGGTTTCAAATGGGCTGTTGGTAGTTGATCCGTTATAGACAAACTTAGCCTCCTGGCCTGCAGAAGTAAAAGAGTTGTTGGCAAATTCGAGTACCTTATCCCAATTAGGTTCACGCATTGCAAGGCGAGCGGTATAGCGGGCTTTAAGACCCCAGGCGAATTTTTTCCAGTTGGCAATATTTCCTCCGTAGATAAAGTCCTGTGTACCCAACTTTTCGGCAGATTCTATATCCAGGTTAGCAAGGGCTACATCCAGCAAGGGGAAAATCACTTCCTTGTACAGAGCTTCCTGCTTGTCGAGTTTAGGCTGGAAAATTATACCCGGCTGCAGCGCTTCCGAAAAAGGAACATCGCCCATAAGGTCGGTCAGCATCGCCAGGTTGTAGGCTGTTAAGATTTGTGCAATACCTCTGGTGTGGATGTTTTTTTCTTCTTCGCCACCTTCGGAGGTTTTGTTAATGATAATCTTCAGGTTGTAAAGATTTTCGTAAACAGAGCCCCAGGTGTTGTTGTAGGTGGTAGCCAATGAAGGCTCACCCGAGCGCATTTCGGCACCATACATCTGATTGTAGATACCTACGTTGTGCTCAACATATACTGATGCATAAAAAGCAAAGTCGCTTCCGGTAATCGAAAAAGCTGTTTTGGTCATTACATCGGTGATGAGCAGTTTTGAGGGAACATCTAAAGGATTGTTTTTGTTGACGTTGATGTCTTCAAGCACATCCTGCGTGCACCCGGCCATTATCGCCAACAGTACCGGGATGGCTAAAAATTTTATTATTTTGTTCATTTTCATTGAGTTTAAAGGTTAAAAATTTAAGCTGATACCAAAACCATAACTGGTAGTCTGAGGCATTGAAAAACGCTCAAACGCACCTCCCATGTTGTTGTTACCCTGTGATGCTTCGGGGTCGAAGTTTGGCAGTTCGGTCCAAAGCAGGATATTACGGGCATATACAGAAATGGTAAGTCCTACATCCTTCATAAAACTTTTGGGTAAAGCATAGCTAAGCGTTACTTCTCTAAGTTTTAAGAAAGAATTGTCATAAATGTAGTACTCATCAATGTTGGTAAGTACATCGGCAATCAAATCCTGGAAAGCTTCCGGATCTTCGGGACCGCCACGTACGATATCGTTGGGTGTTCCGTCAGGTTTTACTCCATCAAAAATAAATGTGCTGCTGCGGTCTTCTGTATTGGCAGAAACACCATAGAGATCGAGCAGACCGTTTGAACCAGAATACATTTGACCGCCTTGTTTCCAATCGAGTGTAGCTGTGAGGGAAATGCCTTTGTAGCTGAACCGGTTTGAAAAACCAAGGATGAAGTCAGGAGAAACTTCTCCGATAACATCCGGAGGGCCATCCTGTGGCATACCATGGTACCAGGCACCCGGCTCGTCATAAACCAGGATTTTGCCATTCTCGTCGCGCAGGAATGAGCTACCATAAATAACAGGGAAGGTATTACCAATGCCTGCTCTAACCTGTGGAGTTACGAAACCACCCAGAAAAATGCTTTCAACACCGGGAGCAAGTTCGTTCACCATGTTGTCGATTTTTGAGAAGTTCAGAGTGAAATCCCAATTGAAACCCTGACCAGTTACCGGCGATGCGTAGACAGTGGCTTCATGCACATTAGTTTGAATTTCGCCACCGTTCATCACCAGCGCTGAAGCGCCTGTGGAGGCAGCAACAGGAACCTGGAATATCTGATCGGTAACCAACTGATGTGAATAGCTATAATCGAGGCCTAGGCGGTTGTTGAAAAATTTCAACTCAGTACCTATTTCGTACGATTGGGTGTTCTGTGGCTTCAGATTCGGGTCGTACTGAACATTGTTGGAGAGGTAAGCGCTGTTACCACCAATGGGATATTGAACAGGAGTAGCACCCCAGAAGCCTCCACCGTAATTTGGCGAGGTGAAGAAGTTCTGATAATAACTACCGGCTTGTCCAACTTCAGCATACGATACACGTACTTTAGCAAATGAGAGTACGGGCATATCGCGCAAGCTTTCTATCTCTGTTATTACAAATCCTAATGATACCGAAGGATAGAAGAAATAGTTGTTGTCGCGGGGCATGGTAGAAACATAGTCCTGACGGCCTGTTGCGTTCAAATACAGCATGCCTTTGTAGTCAAGAGAAAGGTTTCCGAAGAATCCTACTGTACGATCTTTGTATTGCGACTCGTCAGACTGTTGAATTTTGGCATTACCCATGTGTGCCCAGCCTCCAAAGTTGAAGCCTGTTCCGTAATCTTCATAGAATTTACGGTTTCTTTCGTTAAATTCATTACCAACTAACGCTGAGAAATTAAAATCGTCGTTTATTTTCCAGTTGTAATTAACGGTAAGCAGTGAGTTCATGGTTTGATTAGAGACACCATAGTTATTTATCTCGCCTGTGCTGCCTTTGTGACCATATTCAAAGATGTCCTGATAGTGCGAAGTATAGACGTCGGTACCAATTTGATAACGGGTTTTCAGCGTCATGTTGTCTGCGATGTAGGGGTTGTATTCCACAAATCCGTTACCGAAGAAACGATCCGTTGATTCTGTAAATTCGTTGTGAGCTGCTCCCCAGTATGGGTTATCAAAAGTAAGCGACCGATAATAAATCTGTGCATAAGGATCGGTGGGCAGATTGGTGGGAATACCTGCAAGGTCGTAGTTCGGCGGAGCGGCAAACACACCTGAAATCGAAGCATCGTTTGCAGCAGGAAGTTTATCAACAGATGTCCGGGCATAATTTGCCGAGAAACCCATTCTCCATGCTTCATTTAGTTTGGTTTCGCCTGCAGCCTTAGCATTCCATCTGTCCATACCTGTCGAAGGTACAATACCTTCCTGGGTGGTGTTACCAATACCAAAAGCGATGTTGCCTCTTTCGGTGGCCTGGCTAATATTAAGAGAAGTTGTTGTTGTAAAACCAACATCAAAGAAATCTCCAAAATTATCATAAACCTGCGGTTTTACCCATGGGTCGAGGCCGGCACGCTCCCGCTGTGGAACAAAATACATTCCGGGGTGTCCTTGCGAGTTACCACCGTAGTCAGGATCATCGGGCAGTTTGGTGATTTCTGGCCCCCAGGCGAAAGAAGTGTTGGGAACGTTGCTACCATAGCTTCCCTGTGCATACTTGGTTTGGAAGTCAGGTGTACGTGAAACTTTTTCAAAGCTGGTAAAGTTGGAGAACGAAATGGCAGGTTTGCCAATTTTGTTTCCTTTACCACTTTTGGTGGTAATGATTACCACACCATTGGAGGCTCTAATGCCGTAAAGGGCTGCAGCGGCCTGACCTTTGAGGATGTTGATGCTCTCAATATCGTTGGGGTCAATGTCGACAGCACGGTTGGCGATGTCGACACCAGTTACACTGTTGCCTGTAGAGAAGTCAGCCGTTGATGAAATTGGCAAACCATCTACAACATACAGCGGTGTGTTGTTTCCCGAAAATGAACGTGCACCACGGATAATAAGCTGTGATGATGCACCTGGCATACCCGACGATGGTTTGATTTCGACGCCGGATAATTTGCCCTGAAGGGCTGATGATAAGCTGGATGAACCAGACCGCATAAGGTCTTCGCTCTTCACTTCCTGAACGGCATATCCCAGTGCTTTGCGTTCCTTAGTAATACCCAGAGCGGTTACTACCACACCTTCGATGGCTGTAGCCGATGGTTCCATGCTTACATTGATAACAGTTTGTCCTGCTATGTCTCTCTCGACGAGTTGCATCCCAACAAAAGAGAACTTCAGCGTTTGAGCTTCCGGCGGTACATTTAGGTTGTACCTACCCTGAAGGTCGGTGGTGGTTCCAAAGGTTGTCCCTTTAACAACAACCGAAACTCCCGGAATGGTAGTCCCGTCCTCAGCATTTGTCACAGTACCGGTAATGGTCCTGGTTTGTGCCTGTGATACTTGCATCCCGATGAAGAACATCAGGGCAAGGAAAAGTGTAAATTTTCTCATAATTGAAGAATTGGTTAATAATTAAAAATAAGTCCCTAGTTAATTGTTATTTAAAATGTAATACACTATAAAATTTCTACCATTTTATTACTCTTTCACATCCACCTTTAAAATTCACACAAATTAACGAAAAATTAGTTTAACTTTTACAAAATTATTTTTTCTTCACACGTATCTATTTATCCATCAATTAATAAACACCTTAATTCATTCCATTCTTTGCTTTTATCAGGATGAAAAAGATCGCTTTTCCCAATAATACCGCGCTTAAAAGTGCATAAAGTGAACTGAAATCGTCAATAATTTGAAAACCCGAACAAGTTTTTTGAAGCTATAAGAACGTGTAATGGAATGTAAAACTCAGCACTTCGTTGTATTGCCCGCGGTTCCATCGATATGTTTGCCCTTTATAATGTGGCCGCACCGCCAGTATAGAGTTGGAATAGCGCACGTTGAATTGTAAATGCTCAGTAAGCCAGATAAACAGCCCGAAATTGCCACTCAGATCAGTAGCATTGAAGGGAGGCTCAGTGAGGATAAAACCATCGGCTTCCTCGTAGCCTTTGATGAGCACACCCAGTGATGGCCCCACTTCAAGGGTAAATATCCTGCCGAAATCCCATTTGTAATTGAGAAACAATTCCACGTAGTTGAGTCGCAGCAAATAGGTGCTAAAGTCGAGGGAGTCAGGATTTTTGCGGCTGCCCTTCTGAACAAAGTTCAGTTCCATCTGCGCCGAAGAGCGCTTGGTTAAGTATCGGTTTACGAAGGCACCGGCATACACACCCGCTTTGTTGGGCCCTTCCAGCCGGTCGCCGGAGATTTCTGCTGCGCCTACTCCCGCCAGAAAACCCCCGTTGAACTTTTGCGCGCTAACAGTCATCATAGATATTATGAAGATGGCGAATGTAAAAAGTATGTGTTTATTCATCTGCATAGTATTTGTTAATAGCCTGATATTTTGAGGGAGTAAAATTAATATTATTTTTAACGCCGCCGCAAACTGGTGTCCTTTGTCAAAAACGAATCGATATCCGGCGATACATGATGCTTTGTTTTACCAGCACATCATTATTTTTTTATGAAAAATGAAAGTTTTAAAATCCTGCTTGTTGACGACGAAAAAGATATCCTCGAATTTCTTGGTTACAACCTGAGAAAAGAAGGCTATCAGGTGAGTACAGCACGCAATGGCAAAGATGCCATCGAAATTGCAATTCGCGAAAAGCCCAGCCTGATTATCCTGGATGTGATGATGCCCCGCATGGACGGCATCGAGACTTGCACGGCAATACGCAACATTCCGGAACTCAGCAGCAGCATCATCGTTTTCCTTACAGCGCGTGGCGAAGACTATAGCCAGATAGCAGGATTTGAAGCCGGTGCCGACGACTACATCACCAAACCCATAAAACCAAAAGTGTTTGTCAGCCGTATCAAAGCGTTGCTTCGACGCTACAAAGAACCAGAAATAGCTGTCGAAGAAATCAATCTCAACAACATAACCATCGACCGACAACAATACCTTATTATAAAGGACGACCAGGAAATTTCACTTCCTAAAAAAGAATTTGAACTCCTGCTGCTGTTGGCTTCTACACCCAACAAGGTTTTCACGCGTGAAGAAATTTTTAGCAACGTATGGGGCGACGACGTGATTGTAGGCGACCGAACCATAGATGTGCATGTGCGTAAAATCCGCGAAAAGCTTGGCTCGGAAATTATCACCACCATCAAAGGCGTTGGTTACAAAATGGAATCGTGATGAAAGAAACCAGTCCTTCGAGACTTGCGCTTTACAACGCACTGTTGATAGTTATCATTTTCGCGATACTCCGAAGTGTTGCCGGGCAAATGTTCCCGTCACTCAATGTCGTGGCCATGCTTGTGCTCGACGCGGTGCTTTTTGTACTGATTTTTATTTCCTTTCAATACACCCTAAAGCGTTTTATTTATCAAAAGATAAAACTCATCTACAAAACCATTTACAACCTGAAACGCAAAAAAGGCGACAAAGACGAGCGGCGTTACTTCGACAACAAAACTATCGACTCGGTAAACCAGGAAGTGCAGGAGTGGGGCGAAAGCCGTAAACTGGAGATAGAGCAGCTAAAGCAAAATGAAAAGTACCGGCGTGAGTTTTTGGGCAACATTTATCACGAACTTAAAACACCCATTTTCAACATCCAGGGTTATGTGCTCACATTGCTCGACGGTGGCCTGGAAGACCCTGCCATCAATCGCGATTATCTTTTGCGCACCAGCAAAAACATCAACCGCATGATCGCCATCGTCGAAGATCTGGAGACCATCTCCAACCTGGAGACTTCGCAAATAGCGCTCAACTTTGCCCCTTTCGACATCGTGGAACTTGCTGCTGAGGTTTTTGATTTTTTGGAGATAAAAGCCCGCAAGCGCAAACACGAACTCACCTTTGCGGCTATTTACGATTCACCCATTTTGGTGTTTGCCGATAAAAAATGGATCCGTCAGGTGCTGGTCAATCTGGTAGAAAATACGATAAAATATGCCTCCGGAAAAGCAGGTCTGACGCGTTTAAGTTTTTTTGACCTCGACGAAAATATCCTTGTGGAGATGACCGACGACGGGCCGGGCATTGCAGCCGAAGAAATACCGAGAATCTTCGAACGCTTTTACCGCACACATAGCGCCCGCTCACGCGAAAAATCAGGCACCGGACTGGGTCTGGCAATTGTGAAACACATCATCGATGCCCACGACCAAACCATCAACGTTCGCAGCCGCCTGGGTGTAGGGACTACCTTTGCTTTTACACTCAAAAAAGGCGGGAACCGGATGTGAGACGCGGGGCGCGAGGAGCAAAGAGCATGGCGCGGAGAGCATGGCGCAGGGCGATATTCCCTGAATAATTGGAATGCTGCTGCCTGCCGATTGAAGACTGCAGGCTGAGAACTGATTAAAATGGATATCCAATCGCAATATTAAGCGTGAAATTTTCGCGGCGCCAACTTGGGCTTCCCATATGAATATCGTTGAAAATCCATCGGTCGCCCTCGGGCAAGTTGGGTTTGTGTAATGGGAAAGCAAGATCCAAACGCACAACTATAATATCAAAATCCAACCGCAACCCCAAGCCTGTGCCTATGGCCAGTTCTTTATAAAAACTATCGAATTCAAACTTCCCTCCCGGCCGCTTGTCGTCAGCATTTGTCAACCAAATATTACCAGCATCGACAAAGATTGCACCTCTTAGAAAGCTATGGATGGGAAACCTGTATTCGACAGAATATTCCAGCTTGATGTCGCCGGCCTGATCGACGAACAGATTGGTGAGCGTGTCGGATGGGTTATAACAGCCGGGGCCTACAGTGCGCGCCCGGAAAGCGCGAACACTGTTGGTGCCACCCACAAAAAATTGCTTTGCATAAGGCATCGTTTCGGAGTTACCGTAGGGAATGCCCGTAGCAATTATCAATCGCATACCAACGGACGTTTTGTTACCGGTATTTATGAAATAACGCGCTTCGCTGCGCAGGCGTGCAAATTGTGCAAAAGGCACATTAAAAATCTTGTGCTGTCCATCATCCAGCTCCAGTAATCCCGGGAAAGTTTTAGAAATTAGTTGTGCCAGGTTGCCCGATACGTCAGCCGATTCGGTGACAAGGAAGGTATGTTTGTTTTGCAGATGCAAAGTGCTGTAGGTAAAGCTGTAGCTCGTTCCGAGGATGTATTGCTCCTCGAAGCTCCTTTTGATGGTAGGGTTGTTGTCGAGATATTCCTGAAACACATCCGAACTTTTTGCCAACTTGGTATAGCTGATGTCGATGGGGTTGAATGTTTGTGCAAACCGATCGGAGCTACGCCAGTTGTAGCCTAATACTGTGTTGAATGAATGCAACTCGTAATATCGCACCCGCGAAAACACTCCGCCGCCAGCGGAGATGGTGGTTTTGGGCACGTACTGCCGCGATTGGTTGGCTCCGAAATGAAATGGCACAAAACGCGGAAAAGTAAGCGAAGCGTTGAGCGTCACCTCGAAGGAGGTTTCGCCTTTGTATTGCCCGCTGTATTGTGTCTCGAAGCGTCCACCCAGGTTAAGCTGAAATGCTTCAGCTCCCCGAAAGGTATTTCGGTTTTTAAAACTCAGATTAAGTCCCGGCCCTGCAAAATTGTTGGTTTTGATAGCGGCACTTACCTCCGCTCCCACCGAAATTCTTTTTTGGGGAGTTAGATAAAAATGCGCATCCATAAAACCACCGACAGTATCGATTACATCAAAACGGGCATTGGCATATTTGTAAATACCCAAACCCATCAGATGGCTGAGCGTGTTGTAATGATCCTTGCGCGAATAAAGACTGTCAATACTCAAAAAGACGGCATCCAAAATAGTTTTTGGTTTGTAATAATGATTGTCGGATAGGTAATAATAATCCTTGATAAGGGTGGTGTCGGGGTGATATTCGTTGAGCGAATAGTCGTCGAGCACATAAATATTTTTCATCCTAAAAGGTATCCGCGCCAGCGTTGGCGTGTTTGGTTTCACTTGTAGTTCGACGGCTATCTGCTTGTTGCCCACCGAGGTGTCGGCGTCAAAAAGCAGGTAATCTTTAGAAAAGTAAAAATAGCCGCTGTCTTTCAGCACATTTTCGATACGATTACGTTCGTCCTTAAACACCGAAAGATCGTAGGGTTGATCAGGCAGTATCAGCGTCTTCGGTTTTGTTTCAAGTATCTCACCTCGCACTTTGGAGCTGTCAGCAGGGAAGTGCATGCTTTTGATATAATAAGCGCTGGTGATGTTGATATTAAAAATCAGACGGGCAGTTTTTTCTTTCTCTATCACCTCATAGTCGGAGCTGGCCGAAAAATGACCCAGATTTATCAAACGATTTTCCATGGCACCATTCAACTCGGTGGCATTGATTTGGCTCAGCAGCACCGGCGGTTCGCCCAGTTTGTATCTTAACCAGTAGCGGATGCCTTTTTCTTTTTTTGGTTCTTTCACCAAATTATGAATGGCCAAGAATGGACGCATCCAGAAAAGCTTTGCGTTGGTAGATGGAATCAACGCTTCCGTCTGCGCGAGTGCTTTTTTCTTATTTGATAAAACGGATGCGGAATCGATGTGGATGTCGGCGCCGGTAAACAAATAATCACCTTCCGGAATCTTTCTCAGGCCGGTACATCCGGTTATTGCGCCAAGCACCCAAAGGAGCAGTATCAAAAAGGCAGCATTTCTACTCTTCATTTTTCACTCCTTCCTGGTTGGGATTATCCTTCCAGCCCCTCTTCTTTTTTTTATTTGCACGAAGCCCAAAAAGTGAATTAAAACTTTTTTCTATAATGAAGGCAATGCCGTCGTAGGTCACCTCACCATCGAAGAGGTCGTAGGCATTTTCGTGATAAGCGCGTAGTTTATAATCACCGCTTTTGGTGAGGTCGTAGGTGGCCGAAAACTCGCCGTAGGTATGCTGGGTAGATTGTGCGGTATATTGCTGCGAGCCGCCGCTGACGTCAAAAGTTCCGGATGCTTCTATCATAAGCCGGTCGTCGAACAGGCGTTTGCTAACCTGCACATCAAGCTCCGTGCGTGTTTGCGAGCTGCTGCCTTCATATTCCTCGTACGAGTTGAGGCCAAAGGTTACGTCCACTCCTTTTATAAATCTACTCGAAAGCTTGTTGAGTTGCTCGGCCAGGATACCATTTACGCTGTTGCGCGCGGCAGTAGTGGCAAAGCTTTCGAGCGATCCACCATTGGAAGCAAACGGATCGTCGGCGATAAAACTGCCCGTAACCAGCAAGGCAAAAACCTGCTTGTTTAATTCCGATTCATTATTGCCAGAGTTTATCTGGTTGAGTTTGCTGGCTATCTGCGGATAACTGACCATGTATTTGTCGGGCAGGTGCAATTCGAAACTCACCTCCGGCTCTACGAGCTGCCCTCTGATATGCAGCAATACTTCGTAAGGCAACCGCTGTCGAAAGAGGTTTTTCTCAGCATCAGTAAGGCCGGCACTCTCGTTGCTTACCAGTGCTATCGACTGCGTGCGTACCGTGTGGCTTGCCGTAAAATCCATCCGCGCACTCATCGGGTCGCCCGAAAAAACGATGGTACTCCCGGAGACGAAACTAAAGTTCTTTTTTACCAACCCATAAAACGAAATCTGATACTCCCCGTCGGTAACTTCAAAAGATCCGGTAATGGTTTGCGTGCCGCTGGGATCGATGCTGATGTTGAGGTCGGCTTTGCCGCTTACCCACACATAGTCGCCGGAAACCGGATCGATGAAAAGTCTGAATTTGGCTTCAGGGTCGAGCTTTAAATTTGCCGTAAGGTCCATTCCTGCCACCTTTTGCAAGATAGAATCGGCAATGGAGGTAAGCGTTTCGCTGCGGAAAAGAGTATCGGATGGTTGCAGCTTGCCGGTAAAATGCACAATACCTTCGGCGGTGATTATTTCGACCTGGCTGCCAGGCAACACGTAGGTAAAGTCGGTGCCTCCCTTTACAGTAACGTCAGCTTTAATCACCGGCAGAAACATGTCGCCTTTTATACCAATGTCGGCATCGAATACCAGCGAGCCGTAATACATTTTGTTTTGGTCGCGGGTAGAGCTGATGGGTTTAAAATCGTTTGCTTTGATATTTAAATCAAAACCAAAGTTTTTGAAGTTTTCGGTGAGCACCCGCCCATCCACCCTTAGCTTGTTGCCATCGGCATCGACGACGGTGAATTTATCCAAAGCCACTCCCCGGTTGTCGATGGAAATGGTTTCGTTGGCCAGACGTGCGTGGAAGTTCAGAGGCACGATGGTCATTTCAGCATTCATAAAAGCAAGTTTCCCTTTAACATCCGGCGCTTGTGTGTTCCCTTTTATGGTAAAATCTCCTTTCAGACCACCTTGCACCTCTTTGAGATTACCCAACGCAAACACCTCGAAACTACTCAGGTCATTCAAATTCACGCTGGCAATGATGTCGAGTGGTTGTGGCGCGTCGCTTTTCTCAATCGTGCCTTTGGCAGTAATGGAGTTGCTTCCGTTAGTAAGATCAAATTGCAATGCCAGGGCATCGGTGGCTTCTTTGAGATTAAAATGTAAATCGCCGATCAGCGTGTCAAAAAAATAAAAGTTTTTGATGAGAATATCAGCAAACATCCCCGAAAACTGATCATGGACAGGCATCACCACCTCAGCATCCAGGTTTCCACGCACCAGCTGTGTCTCTGTTTTGCACTGAATAATGCCGAGGAGGTTGCTCAACCCAAAGTCGGCAGCCATAAATTTATGCGTGGTGTCGGTGGTAATAATCCCGAATTTTTGGTTTTCGTTATTAAAAACAAAATCCTGCGCCTGCATCTTCCCAGCGCCAAATTCCAGGAAATTGTCCTCCGTCATGTTCCATTGCTCACCTTTTAAAACAAGCCCGTTTTTATTAAAAGAAATACGCGTAGCGCTGTCTTTTATAGAAATATTATTATCGAAAAGATAATCGGGCGAAATGCCTGTGCCGGCAACCGAGATTTTTGATATCATTTCGCCATCGTGGATAAACTCGTCGATGATAATCTGGCGTAGGCGCAGCGTATCATATTGCAGCTCGTCGAAGCCGGCCTTCAGCGAAAGTGAATCATTGCGCCCACTAATATTTAAAAACAAATTATCCACACCAATCTTCTGATAGGTGATGCGTGGAGCGTTCAGGGTAAATTGCAGAAGGTTGTTGTTGCTGCTGTACGACCCGGTGATGGTATCGAGATCAACCTTGTGAAGCCCCGGAAGTAGCTGGGCTTTCAAATCTTCGGGAAGCCGCAGACCCAAATTAAATTCGGCATGTTTATCGGCAGGCAGCGAAAGCGTATCTGCTTTGCCAAGATATTTCATCATCGCCAGCCTCAACACCGAATCAGTTTCTGACATTGCTATGTTACTTTCATAATGAAGTTGCAAAAAGTCGGAGTCGATGTCGAAGGTTGTGCTGTCGGGCGTAAATACCGGATGCAGCCGAATATGATCGATGGTGTAGGAAGAAATTTCGTCGATAAGCTGTGTGTTCTTCAGCACCACTTCAGCTTTCAGATTATCGATACTACTAAATTCGCCGCTAATATTGATATTGCTGGTAAGAGCAAATTTGGCCTCCATGAGGTTCAGGGCATAAAGATTTAGCAGGTCGATGTTGATGTCCGCCTCCACAGTTTTTACCTCGGGCCGGATCTTAGCCAATGCGTCGATGGTAAAATTCACATTTACGTCGTCACTTGTCAGATGCGCTTCCGCCAGCTCACCATTCATAGTGGCCTGCAGGCCAATGTCGCGATAAGTATAGCGATTGTATCGAAGGTTATTGATAGTTGCTTCGGCCACTGCCACCATCGAATCGGCGGTAATTCCATTGGCGTGCACGGTAGCCTGCAAATTGGCAGTTCCAAAAGTGGTATCGCTGAGCCATCGGTTCAGCGCCATTTGTTGCAAATCCAATTGGATGTCAGCCGTGTCGCGTTGCAGCTTGCTGCGCCGATCAAAAAAACCCTCGGCAGTTAGATTTCCAAAATTTGAAACCAACCTAAGTTTTGCCTGAAGCGAATCCATCGTGCCGGCCGCCTGAAGTGCTAATCCGATGGTGTCGGGCAGCGTGAATCCGGCAAACAAGGTGGTGTCGAGCAGGCGGTAGAGATCGCGGCGCGAAGTACGCAGGGTATCGAGCCGCACATCAAAAGCCAGTTGCTCAGGATGTGTGATATTGGTCACTTCGCCCGAAGCCAGCAAAGTGGTGCGCAGTGTCGAAATCATCAGCTTGCGGATGTCGAGCTTGTCGATGGCTCCCTGCGCATCGGCAGCCAACTGTATGTTGAGGTGATTGTATTGTCGCCACAAAGAGTCGCGCGGATTAAGCCCCGCCAGATAATAAACATCCGGCGTGTAAAGCGAAGTGTTTTTTAGTGAAAGATCTATTTGGATAGCTCCCGGATTATCGGTGATTTGCGCAAACGAAGCAAAGCCAGCCTTGATGCTGCCATTGATTTTGGTTTGATTTACAGCCACGGAAAGATCGTTGAGTTGCACCATGTTTTGCGTTACCGCTGCCCCGAAAGAAACATTCTTCACCTGCACCTTTTCGTTGACGGTTCCGCGCAACTCGCGGAGTTTTGCCGCTGCACCGGTTTCGTTAATCGTGACGTCGCGAAGGTCGAGCTTCAGATCAGCCAGCTCGAGATGATTCATGTCGAGGCCAAAAGGTGCCGATGGTGCATTGCGAATGTTGTAAGAAATATCGAGATCGTCAAGCAGCAGTTGCTCCAGTGTAATGTCCCAATCCGGCAATAAATCTGAAAAAGGATCCGTCGTCGTCGGGATGCCCACACTTTCATCTTCCTGGGGCGACTTTATGCTTCTCCCGAGGGCGAGCGATGCTTTGGAATTGGAAATTTTTAATGTCCCAAGTTCCAAAACCTGATTGTTAAGATCAATCTTCTCCGGCTCAAACCTTAATTTTCCAAGATCGAGATCGGCTGCCATGCCGGAGCTATGATTTTGATAATGCAACAGGATGCTGTCGAGCGCCAATAATTTCAGACCAATCTCCGGAAAGCTGCTGCTTATGGTGTCATCGGTGGCGGGAACTTCAGCGGAAGCTCCGGCAACGTCCCACTGTTCCAGTCGTGCTGTGGTGTTTTTCAGCGAAAGCGCATCCACACCAAATGTTGGTTTATCCAAATCGAAATCATCGAAATTCAAATCCAGTTTACCCAAAAGCAATCGGGCATCCATTCCGGTGGTGCTGTCGGTGTAAAGAGCATCGATTTGCGAAAGCGCAATTTTTTTGATGCCAATGGTCCAGGCACTGCTGGTGGTATCGGTTTGGGTGGTGTCGCCGGCAAAAGCTTCGAGGATAAAATCGAAATTAAACGGTGCTCCCGGCGCACCTCTTTTTATGCGCGTTGTGAGGCGGTCAATCTCCAGACGCCGCACCTTCACCTCCTGGCTGATGAGTTTCAGCAGGTTGGCACTGACGTCGATGCTCCGCACGAAAAGCAGCGTATCGTGCTGCTGGTCTTCCACGTAGATGTCGCCGAGATGAACCGTCGCCGGCAACTTTATCTTCACCTCACCCACACGGATTTCGGTGTTGAGTTTCTTTTGCAGGGTGTTGGTGACGATACCGGTAACGTATGTCTGGATAGCGGGGACATTCAACAAAAGCGCAACCACAACCAACAAAGCAACCACTCCTGCAACAATCGTAAACAGAATGCTGAAGATACGCACGAGAATGTGTTTTTTCTTTCGGGTTGCCACAGATTTTTGTTTGAATAGCTCGTTTTTTTTAAAACACAAAATTAATTTAATAAACACAAGAAGGGTGGGCTACGTCGTGCCTGCGAAAAGAAAAGATCGGCTTTTAAGAAATTTTCATAATCGTGCTGGCATAGGGAAATGTTTGACGACCGGAGCATGGATTCAGAAGCAGGAAATATTTATTCCGGCCAAACAATATTAACCACAATCCTTCCGCGTTTTAGGGACATGTTTACAAAAAATGAAATGTGAGAAATGAACGTATGAAAAAATGGATTTATCTGATTATCACTCTTTCGTTGGGTGGCTGTTGGCCCTGCGATACAATACTGGTCGAAAATGGGCCATTGCCTGATTCAGCTTTAGAATATGTCCCTTACAAAAATGGAAGTACGTATTCATTCCGGCATTCAAACGGACTTGTTATAAATTATAGCACAACCAGAGAAACGCACGAAGCGTGGAGCGGCTGCTCTGAATGTTGTAAATATGAGTACCATTATGAGGTTAATTCTATCACACTTATTCCTGATTATCCAGTGTTCACTTTACAATTCCAGATCGATAACCTGGACACTTTAAATCTTCATTGTTTCGCTACCGTTGGGAAGTATGGTTTTTACATTCCAACCAACAATGAATTTTACCCAGGGAATTTTGAAATATTTGATTCCGTAAAAGTTGATTCTGAATATTATTATCAGGTTTTTAAATTAAAATCAAACTACGACAATTACTATTTCCAGGATTCAATTTATGTTGAAAGCATGTACTACAATTATGAAAAAGGAATCATTAAAATATTCTTGTCAAATGAAGAAAACTATACGATATATGAATAGGGTAAGCATATTCCTGTTTTTGCTATTTCTTACAAGTTGTGTAAAAGAAGAAACACTCTATTTTGATGCTGAAAATGAAGATTGGCTGATCGTCGCTGAAATGGGCGACAATTTTATCGTGCAGGATAACAATGGCATTTCATCCAGCTTTACAATGACGGATAATACATCCTATTTTAATCAATCTGAAGGCGGTTATTTCTTTGTTAAAACGCATAAACAGAACACCGAATATCACTATCAAAGTTTCGCTTCCAGTTATGGAACACAATTCTCATTATCACTTACAGCGGGCTTCGATCCTTTTGGAGATGATATTTTCATCATGCTCGACAATGTTGGATTTGCTTATGACTTTAAGTATAAAACCGTAGCACGCATCGACAGCCCATTTGGTTATTTATCAAAAACAATGACGGACGATGGCTACGAAAACAATGTCACCATCAGCTCCACGGTTGAAATCATTGATATTTATGTTGTAAATAACTTTCAATATTCCGATGTTTTGCATTTCACTTTCAAAGACTTTCAGAACGAATGGGAACCCTTTACCGTGAAAGAAATATTTATAGCTAAAAAACACGGATTGATCAAATACATTTTAAACAGCGACATAACCTACGAACGGAAATATGACAGAGATGCCCTGATCGCCTACCGGTTTGAGCAGGCCAAAATTAGATTTCGTATTAATGGAATCTTAATATCTTTGAACAAAAGATCGTCATGGACAACATCGTAAATTATTGGATGGAAATTTCAGATTATGATCTGGAAACAGCCGAAGCAATGTATCACAGCAAAAGATACTTGTACGTTGGCTTTATGTGTCACCAGACAATTGAAAAGGCATTCAAAGCATACTACGCAAAACTTAAAGCTGAAACAGCCCCATTTTCTCATAATCTATCATACTTAGCCAGGAAAGGAGGTTTCTATGATAAATTCTCTGTTTTGCAACAGGATTTTATTGATCAAATCGAACCATTGAATATAGAAGCCCGCTATCCATCTTACAAAGAACGATTGTTAAAAAGTCTCACAGATGCAAAGTGCATTGAAATTCTTCAGGAAACTAAAAAGCTACAGCAATGGATCAAAGAGAAGCTATAAAGAAAGTCATGGACTACAAGCAATTGTTGGAAAGCCATTTTCAATTTGAGAGTATTTACCTTTTCGGTTCGTATGCAAAAGGAACCAACAGAACAGACAGTGATATTGACGTTGCAATCGTAGTCGATCGTTTTGATGGGGATTTTTTTTCAATAAATCCACTGCTGTGGAAAATCCGTCGCCAGGTTGATGATAGAATTGAACCTATTTTGATTGAAAAAGATTTTGATCAGGCTAATTTCTTAGAGGAGATAAAAAGAACCGGAATAGAGATTCACTGAAAAACAAAAAAACCGGCTTCATCACCAGCAAAAAACTGGGAGAGGAATTACCGGGACTACGGCACAAAGATATTACTTGATTTCAAGTTCAGAATAATTTTGATAATGAAATGCTCTTCCCCAGGAATTATGTTTAGTTTTGGCTTCTTAAAAAAATACTGGAACTTTTAACAGATGCGGAAATGAAGAGGATAGTAAATAGAGACACCTTAACTTTACAGGTACTTTATACTTCATGCAACCAGAATGCACATTATAAAAAAGAGAATTTTAATTTAAAACTCAGGAAAATGATAGTTTTCAAAAAGCTACTAACTCTATTATTTCTGTTTGTATCAATCATATCCTTTTCTCAAAATTCAGAAAGGGATTTAATAGACATAGCTATTAATGATATTCGATCTGGCAAAAACAGAGAAGCAATAAAAATTCTGAACAAAGTAATTAAGGAAAATAAAAAGTCAACTTTTGCCTATAATATTAGAAGTATAGCCAAGACAAATTTAGGTAAATATAAAAGTGCACTTAAGGATTTAGATAATGCCATACAAATAAGCCCTAATTATGCGGACGCTTATTTCAATAAGGGACACATAAAAGAAATTAACTTGCATGATCATTATGGTGCAATTCGAGAATATAACAAAGCCATAGGATTGGATTCTACCAATCATTTTTACTATAGTAATAGAGGCAATTGTAAAGCAGAATTATCAAATTATGAAGATGCTCTAGATGATTACAACAAATCAATTAGTATCAACCCAAATACTCCCTTTATTTATATTAATCGCGCCGTAACACTTAAAGAATTAGGACGTTTTGAGGACTCATTAAATGACTGTGATTTAGCAATTAGTTTAGACTCATTGTACATGAATCCATATTATTTAAAAGGAGTCTTATTGAATAAATTAGGTAAAATTGAAGATGCTTGTCTAAACCTCATCAAAGCAAGGGAATTAGGCAATAAAAAAGTGGAAGCCTTTATTAAGAAGTTTTGTGAATAATTGAAATTTAAGTTGTGATTTTTCATTTTCACAATGCACTGATTAAAAAACTCCTGACCCGGCGTAATCATCATGTCGCGATTTTTAGATTTCTCCCTACAAATTTGCTACGCAAATTTTCCAGTCGAAATGACAAGCGTTGCGGTGTGATTGGAGGGGGCTGGATCGTGCGCAAAGCGCACGATCCAGCCCCCCCTCTCTATCGCCAGCCGTGTCATTTCGACCGAAGGGAGAAATCTATATTCCACGACAATTCGATTTACGACTAAGCATCTATAATTCTCTGATTATCAACAATCAGGTAAGATGTTCTGTGATTACTATAAATCTAATTTAGTGGGAAACGAAGAAAAACCAAGGCATAACAAATTGTTAGGATTGTTCTAATATCCTACTCGCATCAAAGATGGATAAAAACGTTGCTTGAAATCCGTTTCTGATAATACCGTCAACCCTTGCCCTCTCAACACATTCCCAATTCCCCCCCTCACCCCCGCACCGTAATGCTGCTCCTCCCGCCGGCGTCTTTGGTGAGTTCTATCTGGGTGGTGATGCGTTCTTTGAGCGCTGCCACATGGCTGATGATTCCTATCGTTCGGTTGGTTTCGTGCTGCAGGCGTTCGAGTGTGGAGAGCGCCGTGTCGAGGGTTTCCTGGTCGAGGCTGCCAAAGCCTTCGTCGATGAAGAGGCTGTTGATGCGCGTATTTTTTCCGGCCAGATCCGATAGCCCCAGCGCCAGCGCCAGGCTCACCATAAAACTTTCGCCGCCGGAAAGCGTATTCACCGAGCGCCGGTCGTCGCCGTGTTGTGTGTCGATCACAAAAAGCTCGTCGTCATTCTCGTCGCCCTCGTTGATGAGGATATAGCGTGCCGAGAGCTTTTTCAGGTGCTGGTTGGCGCGCCCGAGCAGATGCAGCAGCGTGAGGCGTTGCGCAAAGCGCGAAAAACGCATGCCCTGCGCGTCGCCCATCACCCTGTTGAGGGCGTCCCACCGCTGATACTCCTTTTGCTGCGCCTTGAGTTGCTGCACAATCACGCTGTGGCGTTTTGCATTTTCGTCGTGTTCCTCCAGGCGCCGGCGCAGGTCGCCCGTGCGCTGGTTGTTCTGGTCGAGCGCCTCGTCGGCAGCAGCCTTTTTGTCCGCCAGCATCTCCACCGTCAGCGTTGCATCGTCGTCTTTTTGCAAATCTTCGATCTCCTTCTCCAGCGTCTTGCGCTGAAACGCTGCCTGACTCATAGCCTTGTCGTGGGCAGTCAGCATTTCATCAATGCGGCGCGCTTCGGCGGCAGGGAGCAGCGCATCAGCCGCCTGCTGCACCGTCTCCATTTTTGCTTCGGCAAGCTGCGGCTGCAACGTCGCCGCCAGCGCTTCCGATTCTTTGGTTTGCTTTCCTATCTCCTCGCCCAGCTTAGCGAGCTGCCGGCTTTCATTTGTTTCGGCCGTTTCGCTGCGCGCCAGTTGCGTGGCAAGCGTTGCCGCCTGGCTTTCGGCAGCGCGCTGCTTTTGCGTCAGTTCGCGCTGTGCCGTGGCAACGTCCTTCTCACCAAAAATCCCGACTCGTTGTTCGTTTAGCTCCGTAAACTTCGTTTGCTGCACCAGCCGCTCTTCGGTCAGATTTTTCTTTGCATCCGCTAACGCTTCCAGGCGTTTTATTATGTTTTCAATTTTAGTATCAACAGCCGTTTTCTCTTCCTTTTTCTCCTGCTGCAATCTGATGGCTTCCCGATAATAACGAAGCTGATTTTCGAGCGTTTTGCTGATTTTTGCATAATCATTTCCACACTCCGAAAGATAAACAGCGAATGGAGCCAGCAGCCGCGCAAGATTTTGCTCCTGCAAAAGCCAGGCTTTGTTTTTATCCTTCAGCTCTGCAACTGTTTTGATGTTTTGCTCCAGCGCGATAAACTCCTGAACGATCTCAAGATTTATTTTGGCTGCAGCCAAATCCTTTTCCGCCTTTTGTTGCTGCGACTGCAATGCCGAAGCATCCTTCGGTGCAACTTCATCCGGCAGCAAATCTTCTGCTTTTTCAATTTCGGCAGCAAGCTCCTTTTTCCGCTTCTGCTGCATTAATTGTATATTCTCACGTGTTTTTACTTCCGAAAATGCGAGATTAAGCTGCTTCTGCTGAACCTTAAGATTTTCGACCAGCGCACTTTTTTCCTCTTTTTGTTTTTTAATAAAAATATCGAACTCCGAAATATGTGCCGGGTGCTCTTCGGCAAAGGGATGCGCGGTGGCGCCGCAGAGCGGACAGGGCTGCCCGGGTTGCAAAAGCTGCCGCGCCTGCTCGTAGTTGGCTTCGAGTGCCTGCCGGGTTTTGGTTGCTTCCAGCTCCGCCAGGCGGCTCTCGGCAATCTCGATGGCTTTGCCGCTGGTGTCGCAGCTTTTCATTACCAGCGTCACCTGCTCATTCATCTGCGCCAGCTCCTCCGTGGTTTTCATTTCAGCTTTGCGCAATGTTTCCTTCTCTTCCAGCAGTTGCAGCAGTTTGATTATCCCGCTAAGGAGTTTTTCAAGACGGCTTATTTGCTCCAGGATTTCTTTGGTGGTAATAATTTTGCCGCCCATGCCGTCGATCAGTTGCTGCCGGTGTGTGGCGAGTTTCTCATGCTGCGATGAAAGCAGTTTTTCTCTTTCGTCGCCGCTCGTAATCGCTGTGTGTTGATGCCCGAGAAGGGCTTCGTTGATTTGTTTTATCAATAGCTCCCCTGCGGTGGTAGCGTGTTTGATTTCATTTGTAATTTCGGGCAAGGCATCGGGAAGCTTTTCCAACACAGGATTCTGTTCAAGAAATCGCGAAATGCCGGCAAGCTTTTCATCGATTTCCTGCAATGTGCTGCCCAGCGTTTTCTGTTGCTCCTGCGCCTGACCCGTTTCTTTATCAATCTCCAAAATTTGTTTTAGGATATGCTGCAAGCTGGTGCGATGCGTATCCAATTGCTTGTCGAGCAGCAGCACCTCATCAAAAACCGGCTGCATTTTCTGAACTTCAAGGTTCAAATTTTCGGATTGCTGCTTTGCTACGGTATATTGATCTTTGGAGCTTTTGATTTCATCGCGCAACTTTTGTAGCCTTAGTTTCGTCAAGGATTCTTCTTCACGATCTCCGACCAACTTCTGCCGGAGCGACAGTAGCCGGTCGATGTCGCTTTTGAGCGGAAGCAAAGCCTGGTGCAACTTCAGTCGCCCGGCATCGTCTTGCAGTTCCAGCTTTTTTTGTGTTAATTTTTCAATCTGCTCCCGCACTTCTTGCAAAGTTGTTCGGCGAAGCAGAAGCTGCTTTTTCCGTTCGATCTGTTGCTGTATCTTTCCTGACAAATTACGATGAACTATTGCTTCTTTTTGCAAAATCTTCAACTGTCCTTCCGTCTGCAACCGGGTCTCTTCATCCATCATTACAATACTCCCCAGTTGCTGCTGAAACTGATCACACAGCAGTTTTTGTTGTTTTTGCTGTTCGAAGGCTGCCGCGCCAATGCGACGGTAAATGCCGGTGCCGGTAATCTTTTCGAGGAGGGCGCTGCGCTCTTTGGGCGCCGCTTTCAGAAAGCGGGCAAACTCACCCTGCGAGAGCAGGATGGATTTCATAAACTGATCGTATGTCAGCCCGATTATGGCTGCATTTCGGTCAGCTACGTCTTTACGTTTCAGGTCGAGATTTCTGAAAACTCCTTCCGCATCTTTCATGGCCAGCGAAAGTTCATACTCGCGCAAATTGCCGGTGCGGGCGCGGCTTATCTCCCAGCGGGCGCGGTAAATCTCGCCACCGGCTTCGTATTCCACCTCACTGAAGGCGTCGTCGGTATGGCGCGTAATGATGGCACCGGTCTTCTCGATAGAAGCTTTCGACAAAATTCCTGCACGCGGCGTGGCATTGTAAAGCGCCAGCGTGATGGCGTCGAGCAGCGTGCTCTTCCCCGAACCGGTAGGGCCGATGATAGCAAAAAGCCCTGTTTGCGCCAGCGGGCCATTTTCAAAATCGATGGTCACTTCTCCTTTGAAAGAGTGGATATTCTTGAGTTTTATCGAGCGGATTTTCATTTGCTTTTCACTATTTAGCTACTATTTTTTAAAACACAATTTGTTGAAAATGCCTCCGCTACCCCTCAATCCCCTAAAGGGGAAGCCTGCCCAAACATTGAATGTGTGGTAGCAACTCCTCCGCCGGCTGGCGGATCGGGGGGGGTGCGCGATGGATTTTTAGAAATCTATAGGACATTTGAGCTTTGATTATTATTCACTACCACTATCACTTTGATAAACCATCCCGAGCAATTCATCAAAAGTATGTTTCAACTCCTCTCTATCTTCGATTCCTTGTTGGTCGAGTAGTTGATCGAACACCTCCGTTTCGCGCAGCTCGTCGAGGGTTCGCTGGTCGTCGCCGGTAAGATAAGCCGGAAGCGTGCGGTCGGTGAAGGTAATCGTGTGCCGGATGATGTGCAGGTTTTCTTTTTCGGTGTTAATCTGTTCCACAAAATCGTCGGCAGCGCGCAGCAAAATTGGGTCTCTATTTTGCCCTTCGATGCACACCTCAAGCCAGGCAGGCAGAGCAGAAGCACATTCATAATCCGAAATCTGTCTGCTTATCTCCGCAAAGGAACCTCTGATGGTTTTTATCTCCCTGAAAAGGGGGATCGTAATTTTTTGGTGCGACAGCTTCCCGTTTTCCACCGTCAGCAGGCGCATCAATTTGGTGTCGTGTTGTTCGCTGAAACTCAAAGGTAGTGGCGATCCGCAATATTCTACCACCGGCGACTTGCTGATGGTTTGGGGACGGTGGATGTGGCCGAGTGCGTAATAATCGAAAGTCGGTGGAAACGCCGCCGCGCTAACTCCTGCCTGATTGCCAAGTTGCAGGTCGCGCTCGCTCTCCGACAACTGCGATCCTTGCATATAGAGGTGACCGGTGACAATCTGCGGGATATTCTGCTCACGATAAGGCAGCATAAGTTCAGCGAGCTGGTGGTAATGATTCAGGATGCCCTGCCGCACGGATTCAACTTTTTCATCGTGCGACTCGCCCGCCACCGGAATGCGGATATCTCTGTCGCGCAGAAAAGGCACCGCACCCACAACAGCCTGTAAGTTTCCGGATTTATCACGAAGCTCGATAATTTCGTCCTGCTGGTTGGCGGGAGCGCCGGCAATAATAGTAACGTTGAGTACCTGCAGCACCTCGCGTGGCGCCTCCAGCGTACCCACCGAGTCGTGGTTGCCGCCAGTTATGATCACTTGCCGGCAAGAGGTTTCGGAAATCTCACGCAGCAACTGGTAATAGCTGCGCAGCGCCTGGTTGCTGGGGTAGGCCATGTCAAAGATGTCGCCGCAGACAAGCAGCGCTTCCACCTGCTCTTGGCGGATAAATTGCAGCAGCCAGTCGAAAAACATCCGGTGTTCGTCGTGGCGGTCGTTGCCATAAAGTCGCTGGCCGATATGCCAGTCGGAAGTGTGGAGGATTTTCATGCCGCAAACTTAATGATTTCGGTTAGAAAGCAGTCGGCAGGATACGGTCGGCAGCCGGCAGGCAATCAATCGAATAATCAGGTTGGAGAAGAAATTGAGAATAGTCGGATTGTCCAAGGGTTCGCAGTCTCGAAGCAGATGCAACCCTAAGGTGAATTTTAATTTTCAGAATCACTGGTGTCGGTTTAAAAACAATAGATTCTTCGCTACTAATGACATTTTTATTAACGAATAGATTTCTCCCTTCGGTCGAAATGACACAGCTGGCGCGCAAGAGAAGGGGAGG
>DASRND010000023.1 GCA_035647615.1 Bacteroidales bacterium
CTCTTTTGTGCATTGTGGCTTTTTCAGTTATCAGTCAACAGTCAACAGTCAACAGTCATCAGTCATCAGTCAACAGTCAACAGTTAACAGTTAACAGTTAACAGTGATAAATCATCTGTTATTACTTAAGCCTTTCAATACTTTAAATCACTAGAATAAAACCATTGTTTTATTCTCTTTCTCTCAATTATTAGTTATTAAATCTCATCATTGATAACTGATAACTGATCATTGTTTTAAGTAGTCCTGCGCAGATTTGAACTGCGGACCCCTACATTATCAGTGTAGTGCTCTGACCAACTGAGCTACAGGACTGTATTACGGTCAAACTCTACCTTCAAACAGTGTCTGTATTCTCTTGTGCAGGTTGTAAGTTCAAAGTTTGATGTTCTAAGTTTAAGCTTGAGAGCTGCGCTGTTTAAACTGTAAACTCATCACCCATAACTTATAACTCATAACCCATAACTTCTTACTTCTTACGCCGGCAGAGCAGTTAAATTTTACCTTCTTTCTTAACAAATTATCTATTACGCTGCTCAATCATCGGCTAAAATTGAACGTCCTCACAAAAATTGACTTGAAAATATTCCAATATTCCCTTCTTCAATTTTTGTTGCGAGTGTCCTATTTTATTGTTGCTTGAACAGCTCATTACGATAATTCGTAAATAAATAAGGTATAAAGATGCAATACCGCAAAATTGTTCGGTAAAAAAAGTTGCAGACATTTAAATCTGCTTGTAACAGCCCTTTGTAAGACTCCATAACAGCTAAGTTATGGACTACATTGGGGAACTCTCCAGAAAGGAGGTGTTCCAGCCACACCTTCCGGTACGGCTACCTTGTTACGACTTAGCCCCAGTCACCAGTTTTACCCTAGTACGCTCCTTGCGGTTACATACTTCAGGTACCCCCGGCTTCCATGGCTTGACGGGCGGTGTGTACAAGGCCCGGGAACGTATTCACCGCGCCATGGCTGATGCGCGATTACTAGCGAATCCAGCTTCACGAAGTCGGGTTGCAGACTTCGATCCGAACTGAGACCGGATTTGGAGATTAGCATCACATCGCTGTGTAGCTGCCCTTTGTACCGGCCATTGTAACACGTGTGTAGCCCTGGACATAAGGGCCGTGCTGATTTGACGTCATCCCCACCTTCCTCACGGCTTACGCCGGCAGTTCCGCTAGAGTCCCCGCCTTGACGCGCTGGCAACTAGCAGTAGGGGTTGCGCTCGTTATGGGACTTAACCCGACACCTCACGGCACGAGCTGACGACAACCATGCAGCACCTCGCAAACGGCCATCGCTGGCATACGCCTTTCAGCGCACTTCCGAATGCGTTTGAGCCCAGGTAAGGTTCCTCGCGTATCATCGAATTAAACCACATGTTCCTCCGCTTGTGCGGGCCCCCGTCAATTCCTTTGAGTTTCAACCTTGCGATCGTACTTCCCAGGTGGATCACTTAATGCTTTCGTTCAGTCGCTGACGGTGTATCGCCAACAACGAGTGATCATAGTTTACAGCGTGGACTACCAGGGTATCTAATCCTGTTTGATCCCCACGCTTTCGTGCCTGAGCGTCAGTTTTAGCTTAGTAAGCTGCCTTCGCAATTGGTGTTCTGTAGCATATCTATGCATTTCACCGCTACATGCTACATTCCGCCTACTTCAACTAAACTCTAGACTAACAGTATCAACGGCAACTCCCCGGTTGAGCCGGGGGATTTCACCACTGACTTACTAGTCCGCCTGCGCACCCTTTAAACCCAATAAATCCGGATAACGCTTGCACCCTCCGTATTACCGCGGCTGCTGGCACGGAGTTAGCCGGTGCTTATTCTTACGGTACCGTCAACTCCGGACACGTCCGAAGGGTTCTTCCCGTATAAAAGCAGTTTACAACCCATAGGGCCGTCATCCTGCACGCGGCATGGCTGGTTCAGGCTTGCGCCCATTGACCAATATTCCTCACTGCTGCCTCCCGTAGGAGTCTGGTCCGTGTCTCAGTACCAGTGTGGGGGATAATCCTCTCAGAACCCCTAGACATCGTTGCCTTGGTGAGCCGTTACCTCACCAACTAGCTAATGTCACGCATGCCCATCTAAAACCACCGTAGTTTTAATCCTTAAAGGATGCCCTTTTAGGATATTATGGAGTATTAGTCCGAATTTCTCCGGGTTATTCTCCAGTTAAAGGTAGGTTGCATACGCGTTACTCACCCGTTCGCCGGTCGTCAGCAAGTATTGCTACTCCTGTTACCCCTCGACTTGCATGTGTTAAGCCTGCCGCTAGCGTTCATCCTGAGCCAGGATCAAACTCTTCATTGTAAATTTTAAATCTTCAAATGTCTTTCAGATTCTCTTTCACAACTTCTTCAAAGAATTTCTCTTTTCTAACTTGTGGATATTTGCTACTAAAGCTGCACTTCAATTTTTTCAAAGAACTGTTTTCAGTTACTCTATTTTTCAAAACGGCTGCAAAGATAATACTCTTTTTTAAACTGCAAGCGTTTTTTTAAAAATCTTTTCAAGAACTACTTTCAAAATCTTACCGGCTTCTCACTCTCTTTCTATCACTCATCTCCGGTTTAGAACTTCCTTTTTACGTTGCTCATTTTTGTTTGAGCGAAAAGGCCTGCAAAAATACAACTGTTTTTTAAAACACCAAAGTTTTTTTAAAAAATTTCAAAGTTTTTTTTCAGTTGGCACTTTCAGCGGGTTTGATTAATGAAAACCACCCGTTTCCTGTGTTTTGCTGTCTCTTCATCATGTTCAGGAACTTGCTTCAAAAGCGGGTGCAAAGATACACACATATTAATTTAGTAAACAAGCTTTTTTTTAAATAAAATGAAATTAGTTTTTACCTCATTGATTAGTAGCATTTTGCAATTGATTATTTTTTCAAAATTGATGTTCTATCGTCAAATTTTTCAGTCTTAAAACTACTTTTCTGCCCTTTCGGGGATGTTTTTGAGGATGTCGAGGGTCCAAATCCAGAATTTCTCCACGGATTTGATGTGAATCTTTTCGTCGGGCGAATGAACGCCTTTCAGCTCAGGGCCATAAGAGATCATATCCATCCCGGGGTAGGTTTCGCCAATGAGGCCACACTCCAGGCCGGCGTGCACGGCCAGTACCTTGGGCTCCTCATTAAACAGATTTTCGTACGATTTTTTGGCAACCTGCAGAATGCTGCTTTTGGGATTTGGGCTCCAACCCGGGTAGCCATCGGTATGCTCAACATCGGCGCCAGCCAGCTTCAATACGGCGGCCACCATATTCACTACATCATCCAGGGCGCTGGCCACGGAGCTGCGCTGGCTGGTGGTGATAAAGAAATGATCGTCGAAAGTCTTGACAGAAGCTAGATTGGTAGAGGTTTGCACAAAGTTGGGTATGTCGCGCGACATCTCCGTAACGCCGTGCGGCATGGCATAAAGCGCCTGGATGAGCAAATGCTGTGACTTTTCGTCGATGACAAAACCAGGTTGATCCACCTCGAAGGTTTCTACCAGTACATCCAGCTCGGTGGTTTGAAGTTCGTTCTTAATAATCTTATCAAAATCATCCACCATTTTGGTGAACTTGTCCTTATCTGCGCGATTTATCAGGATAACGGCCTCGGCTTCGCGGGCAATGGCATTGCGAAGGTTGCCGCCATCGAAACTATTGAGGCGGGCGCCGTATGTTTGTGCTGCGAGATGCAGCAAACGGTTGATGATCTTGTTGGCATTGCCCAAGCCTTTGTTGATGTCGTCACCAGAGTGGCCGCCTTTGAGACCTTTCACAGCTATCTTGAATGGGATTACATTCTCAGGAACCTGTTCTTTTTTGAACCCCATCTTAGCGATGGTATCGCGACCGCCCGCACATCCGATAAAAATCTGACCATCGTCTTCCGAATCCAAATTGAGCAGGATGTTGGCTTTGAGCAAATCGGGCTTTAGGCCAAAAGCACCCGTAAGACCGGTTTCTTCATCCACAGTGAAGAGGCATTCTAATTCGCCATGATCGATGTTGGTGGCAGCGAGAATCGCGAGCTCTGTGGCCATGCCAATGCCGTCGTCGGCACCCAGCGTAGTTCCGTCGGCGGTTACCCATTCGCCATCCACGTAAGCCTGAATGGCATCCTTATCAAAATCGAATTCTTTGTCAGCATTTTTTTCACAAACCATATCCATGTGGCTTTGCAAGGCAACAATCTGGAGGTTTTCGTAACCTTTGGTTGCAGCTTTGCGGATGAGCACGTTGCCGGTTTGGTCTTTAACATGTTCCAGTTTATGCTTTTTAGCAAAATCAACAAGATATTGAGCGATCTTTTCTTCTTTCTTCGAAGGACGCGGAATCTTAGTAATCTCCAGGAAATACTTCCATACTTCTTTGGGTTCGAGGTCTGTAATTTTAGTACTCATTATAATATGTATTAGAATTTTTATGGAAAATACAAAAATAGAAAAAATTAAACAAGCCGAAGGAAGAGCCCAAAAGCTGAAACTGACCTTGTCGGTCCGCCTGATTTGGTGTCAGAAATAAAATCATTATTAAATCCTATTATCCAAAATACAAAACTTAAGAATTTGAGAATTGGTGCCTTCATTCAAAATGTGATCTGCTGTGCTAACCGACACCATATAATAAGGTGTAGTTGGGGGAGATTAGCGTTTTTACTTCTCATTATTATTCTCGTCGATCACCTGCTGGTTTTCTTTGATGCGAATTGCATTGTTTGATGGCCGGATCTGCTGACCTACCTCACGTGCATACACCTGAGTGATTGCAGCACCCAGCAAAAGGATGATGGTGGAGAAATAGACCCAGAGTAAAATGACAATTACGGAACCGGCAGCACCATAGGTGGAGGTAAGCCTGCTGTTGCCTATGATTGCACCAATGACAAACTTACCAACTACAAACAACGCGGCCGTGATCATAGCACCAACCCACACATCGCGCCACCGGATTTTGGCATCGGGCAGCACTTTAAAAATAAGCCCAAACACCAGCGAGACAAGCGCAAACGAGATCACGAAATTAATAATCCACAAAACGGAAATGGAAAGATCGAAAATGTTTTGCTCGATAAAACCGGTGAATGCCGAGATAAAGGTGTCAAGTGCCAGCGTAACTGCCAGAAGAAATCCCATACTAAGAACAATGGCAAACGACACTGCCCGGTCTTTTAACATCTTGAGCCATTCGCGCTTTGGCTTCGGCTTGACGTGCCATATTTTGTTGAGGGCGGTTTGCAGGATTGTGAAAACAGTGGTAGCAGCTATAAATAAAGTAACAATACTAACAATGGTGGCCAGGAAACCACCTGTGGCCTGGCTGGCATTTTTCACAATTCTTTCGATAGCGGCAGCACCCTCAGGGCCAATGAGCGAACGAACCTGATTGCTGAGTTCGCCGGTGATGGCTTCCTGCCCGAAGAGATTACCGGATGTCGTGATTATTAATACCAATATTGCCGGCATTGCAAAAATGGTAAAGAAAGCAATGGCGCCAGCGTAAATGAATGGTTTGCTGCTACCAAACTCTTTGAAAGTTATTTTAACCTGGTTGAAGAGATTGCTGAGTTTTCGGTTCATGTTATTTTTTTCATGCTAACAACAACCAGCTCGTTTTGTTGGCCGGCCCCTAGCACTAAAAGCCTGGAAGCTTCATGGTAACGGTAGGTATTAATAATAAAAACCCGAGGATTACCAGCACGATCATAAATGGTGTGACCCAGCGCAACCACTTGTCGTAAGGAATTTTAGCCACGCCAAGCACCCCGATCAGGACGCCGGAAGTAGGCGTTATCATATTGGTAAAACCATCGCCAAACTGGAACGCCATAACATTGGCCTGCCGCGAAACGCCAATCAAATCGCTAAACTGCGACATAATGGGCATGGTGAGCGCCGCCTTGGCCGAGCCTGAGGGAATCACCACATTGATAATCGTCTGAAAAACGTACATCATCCCCACCGAAGCAACGCGCCCCATCTCCCCCATCGATTCGGAGATGTAATATAATAAGGTGTCGATGACGTGACCGTTCTGTAAAATGATGATGATTCCACCTGCCAATCCAACCACCATTGCCGCCGACATGATATCGCGCACACCTTCGAGAAAAAGGCTGGTGATTTTGTTTGCAGAATTATTCATCGCCACGCCGGAAGCGATGCCCATAGCAAAAAACAATGTGGCGATCTCCATCACATACCAGCCATAGCCCATTACACCAACGATAAGGTAAATGATGGTAAACATCAGGAGATTTAATACAAAAAAATGCACCGACTTTCGTAATGAGGCAATTCCGGTAACCAGAAACAAAACCGTAAGGATAGGAATGACTGGCAGGGTAGTGGAAGAATTGCCCACAGTAAGTGTGGTGTTGGGCATGTAAAAAGCATAAATAATCATCACCACAAGAATAATAATAAAAGTGACCCAGGCTGTTTTTGGAGTTTGGGAAACAATGCTTTCCGGATCGGAGATACTCTCACGTTTGCGCCAATAAGCGTCGTCGTCGTAAACGGGTGAAGATTTTGGATTCTTTTTGATGCGCCTTGCGTACCGCAGTATACAGGCAATGCCCACAATATTTATTACCACCCAACAAAAGAAACGGTATTCAATACCTGAAAAAAGCGGCAAGTCAGACAAGCCTTGCGCAATGCCGATAGTGAATGGGTTGAGCAATGCACCTGCAAAACCAAGTGCGGCCGCCACAAAACACATCGATACGCCAACAATGGAATCGTAGCCCATAGTGATGGCCAGCGGCACAAAGATGATGACAAAAGCGATGGTTTCTTCGCTCATGCCAAAGATGGCACCAAACGCACTAAACATCAACATGATCAGCGTGATGACCATATTATCGACACCCAAAGCTTTGATCACCTTATAGTGCTCCAAGCGGCGTGTAAATTTTAGAAACGAAAATATGCCGACATCGATGGCGCGGCTGTTATTCATAATCCAAAAGGCGCCGCCAATGAGCAGAATAAAAACTATTATATCGGCTTTATCGACAAATCCATCAAAAATGGCGGAAAATATTTCCCAGGTCTGCGGGTTACTTTCGATGTAAGTAAACGAATCGCTTTGGATAATTTCGCGCTGTGTTTCGCCCACCGTCACCATAACCCGCTGAAACTCTCCTCCCGGAATAAACCAGGTGAGCATGGCGGCCACTACGATAATGGCAAAGACGATGACGTAAGTGTGCGGGATTTGTCGTTTTTTCATGATTTTGTCACAAGTCGTTAATTTGAAATTACAAAAGAAACGAAAACTATTTAAAAGTGACTTGTGTAAAGAAGATAGAAATAAAATACAATTTCAGATTAAAATATCTGTTAGCCCACATCATTCCCAAAATCGGAAATTTTGCGATTACAACCTAAATTTTAACGGAAATGATTAAACGACGTCTGGAGTCTACCATCGATAGTAGCTTGCTTTAAAGGGTAATTTCGAGCGTTTCATCTTTAATACTTAAACAAAAAAGGCAGCTCCATCACGAAGCCGCCATTTTATTTTTAAGAAATCGTACGTCCCACTATTAAGTTTGCCACCATTATCAAAAATTCACTTATTTTTAACGTCCATTCAATTATCCCAGGTTGTGATCAATTGGCATCCATACCCGTTTTTTCGCGTACTTGTTCCTTTTGCAGCCGGTATCCTACTTGCAATTGGCATTGGCCTGCCCCCGGGAACAACGCCTGGGGTTTGGATTTTGATAACGCTGGCTTCTATCCTTCCAGCCATTTTCATCATTTATTTCTCTTCCTACCGGTACAGTTATCTAACGGGGCTTTTCCACTATCTCTTCTTTTTTGTTGCAGGGTTCACGCTGGTGCTTGTTCGCACGCCTGCGCTGGAGCCTTCTAACATTTCCAAATACAAAGGCACTGCCGATAAGTACATTTTGCGAGTAGCGGAGCCGGTGCGCGCCACCGCCAGGAGCTATCGCGCCACAGCGGCACTAATGTATGTTGTCGATTCGGGAGTTAAGCAGCCGGTTAGCGGCAAAGTGCTCGTTTACTTTGCTGCCGACAGTGCTGCAGCCAGCTTAAAATACGGCGATGTGCTGATAGCTTCAGGGTTGTTGACGGAGGTGCCGCCACCCGGAAATCCGCATCAGTTCGACTATCGAAAATTTCTGGCACACAGCGGCATCTATCACCAGATGTTTTTGAAAAGTTCCGGCTGGACAAAGACAAACCACACCTCTGCCAATCCTTTGTTTACCCTGGCTTATGCGGCACGGAACCAACTACTCGATGTATTGCGCAGCAAAGGATTTGGCGGCGATGAATATGCGGTAATTTCAGCAATACTGCTTGGTTACGATGACGAGATGGATCGCGAACTGCGCGAGCGTTATGCCGGCGCCGGAGCCTTGCACATTCTGTGTGTTTCGGGGCTACATGTAGGAATCATTTTTTTCATCTTCAACTTTTTATTTTCGGTGCTCGACCGCAGCAAACGCACACGCTGGCTCAAAGTAATACTGCTATTGCTGGCCATATGGTCGTATGCTTTTATCACCGGGCTTTCCCCCTCGGTATTGCGCGCGGCCGTGATGTTCAGTCTTTTTTCCTGGCGTGAGTCGCGGCATGCGAAATCCAATCCCTATAACATCCTGGCTGCGTCTGCTTTTATTCTTTTGGTTTACAACCCCTACCTCCTCATGCTCGTTGGGTTTCAGCTTTCGTACGCTGCTGTGCTGGCCATTGTTGCGCTGTTCGATCCCATCTATCGCCTGCTTGCCTTTCGCAGTTATCTGGCCGATCAGGTGTGGAAACTAATAGTGGTTTCGCTGGCTGCACAAATCGGCACTTTTCCTCTGGCCATCTATTATTTCCACCAGTTTCCGGTTTACTTTTTAATTACCAATATGGTGGTGATACCGCTGGCCTGGCTAATCATCAATACCGGCGTACTCCTGCTAATGGTGTCATGGATTTCGGTGTGGTTGTCGGCGATTATCGGGATGTTGTTATCCGTGTTTTTGATGGTGATGAATGGCGCCGTCAATTTTATCCATGGATTGCCCGGCGCAGTGCTACACGGACTTGTGCTGCATCTGCCGCAGGTGGTTTTGATTTATTTGTTAATCATCACCACAACACGCTTTGCCATCGATAAAAATTTTCGGATGCTAATGGCAAACCTGGTGCTGGTGGCGGTTTTGGTGGTGAGTTTTACTGTGGGACGTGCTGCTAAACTGAACCAGCAAAACGTCATTATTTATCAGGTAAACGGGCACTCGGCGCTGGAGGTGGTGCATGGTCGCCGCGCCTTACTCATTGCCGACAGCGCCTTACTGGCCGATGCTAAAGCGATGGGGTTTTCGTTGGAAATGAATCACACCTATTCGGGCATCCGGCAAATCAATTTCGTTATTCCGGATTCACTCCCATCTGCAAATTTGGGTGAAGCCACCGCTTTTTATAATCCAAACTTTCTTTCCGTTGGCGATCTTAGGTTTGCATTTATCGATCGCTCATATATTCCTTTGAACTCATCAGTTCCACTGCGGGTGGATTATGTTGTGGTGCAGCAAAATCCCAATGTTGATCTTTCCGATCTGACAACTCAATATGATTTTAAAGCTCTCATTTTCGATGCCTCCAATAGTTGGTACCGTCTGAAAGAGTGGTCGGCCTGGTGCGACAGCACCGGCACGCCTTATCACAACATTCGTGAAGACGGCTATTTTGAGCGCCCGCTCACCAGCCAATCAAAGTTGGAAAAGCTTTTGAGTTTGTGGTAGGTTTAATAAAGAGGTTATTTATTCAAAATCCGGATACAACAGGTATTTCTTACGGATGGTTTTAAAATCGTTAAGTGTAGGTTGCCAGCTCTGGCGTATTTCGGCTTCGGTGAGGCCTGCTTCTATTTGATTTCGCAAAATGTCGTTGCCAGCCAGCTTGTCGAAATAATTATTAAAAAACTTAATGCTATCGTGCAGGCTTTGATAAAAATTGATGAGCCATTGCAAATGCAACTGCGCCGGCTGTTGTTCGCAGTTTTGCGCAAAGCTAATGAGATTGATCCCGTTGCAATGCACGCCTTCGTGCTTGGGATTCGTGGCTACGCCGGGGATAGAGCGCGGCACAAAGATATAATGGCCGGCAAGGTAATCAGGATGCCCAACCACCTGAAAAGGATAATCGGTACCGCGACCAATGCTTACGTCGGTGCCTTCGAAAAAGCAGAGCGACGGATAAAGATAAACCGCGTATTTGTTGGGCAGATTGGGCGAAGGTTTTACCGGCAGTTCGAAACGATCGCTGTGGCTGTAGCCAATCATGGGAATTACTGTGAGCTGGCTTTGCAGATCGTTTGGCAGCCAATGCTCCCCGTTGACCATCAGCGCATATTCGCCCACCGTCATGCCGTGCACCACCGGCACCGGATGCATCCCCACAAAAGATCTGAAAGCGGTGTCGAGCACAGGACCATCCACATAAAATCCGTTGGGGTTGGGACGATCGAGTACGATAACCGGAATATTTTTTTCGGCACAAGCTTCCATCACCAAAGCCATCGTGCTGATGTAGGTATAAAAACGCGCGCCCACATCCTGAATGTCGAACACCACCACGTCAACATCGCTAAGCATAGCACTGTCGGGCTTGCGTTGTTTCCCGTAAAGGGATAAAATAGGCAAACCCGTCACCAGATCTATTTTGTCGTCCACCTTTTCGCCCGCATCAGCCTGTCCACGAAAGCCGTGCTCGGGACTAAAAACTTTTACTACGTCCACATCGAGGTGCAGCAGGTTGTCCACCAGATGCTCCTGACCGATGAGCGATGTATGATTGGCCACCACCGCCACACGTTTTCCGTCGAGCAGCGGCAGATACTCCTGCGTTTGCATGGCACCGGTTTGAAGCTGAGCCTTCGCAGTTTGGGCATTTGCAGCTGCTACAATCAGGCATATTATTAATAAAGAAAAAGATAGCCTTCGTGGGAAAGTCATAATTATTAAGTTAAAATTACAGCAGCGAAATTGGTTACTTTTGCGCCTCAACAATTAAACATTTGAACTTCGAGCTCTTCATAGCAAAAGGAATCCTCTCGGGCGACAAAGATAATTTTTCGCAGCCAATCGTACGCATTTCGGTGGTGAGCATCGCCCTGGGACTTGCCGTCATGATTTTGTCGATAGCCATCACCAGTGGCTTCAAGAAGGCTATCTCCGAAAAGGTGGTGGGATTTGGTGCGCACATTCATATTACCAGTTTCGACCTGAACAACTCCTACGAAACCACGCCCATCAGCATCCACCAGCCTTTCTATCCCTCCCTGGCCGACACGGCAGGCATCCGCCACATTCAGGCTTTTGCCACCAAATCCGGACTTATCAAAACCGATGATCAGATTCAAGGTATCGTGATGAAAGGAATTTATAAAGATTACGATTGGTCGTTTTTTAGTGATAAAATTATTGCCGGAAAGGCTTTCACCATCATGGATAGCTTGCGCAACGACAGCATCCTTATCTCCTCAAAAATCGCCAACAAGCTGGATTTTAGTCCCGGCGACGCTGTACGCGTTTACTTTATCAACCCCGACGAAGTAACGCCACGAGGACGGAAGTTTGTGGTAGCAGGCATTTACGAAACCGGTATGGAGGACTTTGATGACGTGTACATTATCGGCGATATGCGCCACATACAACGCCTCAACAACTGGACGGACGATCAGATAAGTGGTTTCGAGGTGTTTGTAAACGATTTTAGTAAACTCGACAAGATGTGGGAAAAAGTGTACAACACCATCGGCTTTGAGCTCAACGCAACCTCGATAACGAATCTTTACCCACAGATTTTCGACTGGCTCAACCTTCAGGACATGAACGTGATCATCATCCTGGTGCTGATGATTGCCGTGGCAGCCATCAACATGATCTCTACTTTATTGATATTAATACTCGAAAAAACCAACATGATCGGGGTGCTAAAAGCACTTGGGACAAAAAACGTTTCGGTGCGCCGGATATTCATGTACCACGCCTCTTTCATCATTGGGCGGGGATTGCTTTTTGGCAACCTGCTGGGCATCGGAATGGCACTGGTGCAACAACATTTTCATATTTTCCGGCTCGACCAGGAATCGTATTATGTACCGTATGTTCCCATCAGCCTGGATGTGCTGCCGGTAGTGCTGCTCAATGTTGGCACGCTGGCCATTTGCCTGTTGTTTCTGGTAGTGCCTTCGCTGGTGGTAAGCCGCATCACTCCCGTAAAAGCTATCCGTTGGGAATAAAAATACGAACCCCATTAATGCCAATCTTGTTTTTTTAAAAAGGATTTATAATCTAAGGATAAAAACACTTTAAAAGATGGAAAAAATTGAGAAGAATCAAGAATTTGAAAATGTCGTCGGGCATATCGAATTTATGCGAGGTAACGCCTTTCAAAAAGCAAATAGGGAGTTTATTTTAATCTGCTATGACGTTGGCCTGACGGTTTCAAAAAAAATGGCTGAGGGTTCCTGGGATGACAATGCAGTTGAAGCGTTAGCAGATTTCCTGCAAAATCGTTACAAAACATCCGTTAGCTTTACCATAAGTAACATTGGCAGAATGAAGCAGTTTTATGAGGTTTATTTTTCTGATGATTTTTTAAAACCTCTGGAAAAACAATTGGAAGACTTTTTTAAGCCGGCAGTGCCAACAAATACGGAGGAAACTCAAACTCGATTGTTTACCGAGTTACTTAGTGAAATTACCTGGACAAATCATCTGGAAATTCTCTCCAGAACTAAAGCACCGGAAGAAAGATTCTTCTATCTGGTCAATTGTCTGCATGAAAGGTGGTCATTGAGAGAATTCAGAAGGCGATTGGATTCCGACTTCTATTTCAAAGCAATGCTTTTGGGTCAGGTTGTGACACCTCCGTCAACTCAATTCCCAGAGGATTTATTTGAAGAACCTTATATTCTTGAGTTTTTTAATCTGCCATTGGGTCATACCAAAAAAGACCTGGAAAACGATTTATAAAAATTACTTCGATTTCCGCCACAGTTGCGGCATGCGCGATTTACCCATGGCCTGACTGCCTGGAACGAGCCCACCATAGCTTACCGATTTTACCTCCTCAATCGAATAAAAAGCATTGGGATTAAATCGATTGATGATTTCAATCAGCGATTTCAGTGTTTTGCGTGGAATTACTGTAAGGATTACTGTTACACTACCACGGCTGCCCATAGCTTCCATCATCGTGAGGCCGAAATTTTCCTTTTTGAGAAATTCGACTAGTTTGGAAGTATCTTTACTTGGAATGATGCGCACCACCACAGTACCCAACGAGAGGCGCTCCTCAAGTATGATACCGATATAATTGCCGGCGGCAAAGCCCAGACCATAGGCGATGTAGTAAAGGACGTTGTCGAGCTGTTGGATAATCTGTCCCACTGCAACCAGCCAGATGATAACTTCGAAAAAGCCCAGCAAAGGTGCCAGGTATCTGAACCCCTTCGACACAAAGATCAGACGTATCGTGCCAATGCTTTGATCGGCAACACGTGATAAAACAATCAAAAACGGGACGATGACCCAGGTAAACCAGAACGAATCGCCCATCAGAAAACCTAATTCCATAATTACTTAATTTTTATAGCCATTAAAAAAATACAAACAAATATTATCCCCTTATGATGTGGGGTGTAATGAAAAGCATAATCAGATATGGACAAGGATTTTACCCCTTTTTGATGTGAAGACCGCACTCTTTTTGTTCGGGCGTTTCCCACCACCAGCGGCCTGCGCGCACATCGTCACCGGGCGCTATGGCGCGGGTGCAAGGTTGGCAGCCAATGCTGCGGAAGCCCTGATCGTGCAGCTTGTTGTAGGGAATATTGTTTTGATTGATAAAATCCCAAACCTGCTCTTCCGACCAATCGATCAGCGGATTTATTTTTAAAAGACCAAATGTGTTGTCCCATTCTACCGGCTGCAGGTTTTTGCGCGTTACTGCCTGCGAACGACGCAACCCACTGATCCAGGCGTCCATTCCTTGTAGCGCCCTGCGCAGCGGCACGATTTTGCGAATGTGGCAACACAACTTTCGGTTCTCGATACTTTCGTAAAATAGATTAACACCTTTCTGGTTCACCATCTCTTCCACCTGCTCGCGCTCCGGAAAAAATATTTCGATGTTGAGGCCATAGCGGGCATTGTTGCGCTCTATCACCTCGTAGGTCTCCGGAAAAACACGCCCGGTGTCAAGGGTAAATATCCGTGAGCTGCTGTCGATACCGGCCATCATGTGGGTGATTACCTGATCTTCGGCACCCATGCTCGAAGCGAAAGCAATCCGGTGTTTGTAGGCTTGCAAAAAATGTGACAATAATTCCTGCGCTGAGGCACCAGCAAATTGCCGGTTGAGTTCGTTAAGTTGCCCTTCTGATAATTTCTCCATTTTGTACAGCAGGTTTTATGGTTTTTAATAAAGAGGACAAAATTACATTTTAAAATACGATGGGCTACTTTACATTTTAGACCACAATAAATGAAAAAAAGCCTCCGCGATGATTGCGGAGGCTTTTTTATGTCTAAAGTTAAAACTTTAAAAAATGCTATTTGATGATAAGCTTCTCTATGCTTCGTCCACTTTGTGTGTAGATTTCGACAAAATAGACTCCGTTGGTGAAGCTGTCGGTCTCGATGCGAACCTTGTCTTCATTGATCATCTTATCATAAACAACCTGACCCATGTTGTTGAGGATTTTCACCTGCAGCATCATCTCGGATGCGCTGATGTTGACCTCCTCTTTGGCAGGATTAGGATAGATGCTCAGGTTTCCGATGCTGCTGTGACCTACACCGGTAGTGGAGCCTTCGCCAAAACTGTCGGCGGACACGAGGTAGAAATTCACTGTTGTGGTTCCACCATTTTCAATGCTGATGCCATTCTGAGTTACCGGCTGGTATCCCTCAGCATTACAGATGACGTTGTAGGTTCCACCCATCAGGTGCAGCACATAATGGCTTCCGAATGGGGTGCTATACGACACTGCGCCGTAATCACCATTGAGTGCTGTAACCCATGCATCATCTATCACCAGATTGGTGAGTGCATCGCGAACGAAACCCTGGAGTTTGCCCTGGATGTTTCCAATCTCTACATGAACGGGTTGTGCAACTTCCGATTCGCCTTCGGGATACACGGCTGTTGCGGAGAACCAGTGGCTACCGGCCGGAACATTGTTGTGGGTATAGGTCATGCCGGCTTGCATGGTGGCAATCACCTGACTGTCCATGTAAACGTTATAACCACTCACAGATGAAGCCATGGGCAAAGGAGCTTGCCACGACAGTGAAACATTGGTTCCGGTAACTGAACAAGAAACATTTTGAGGAGGTTCCAGGAACATCTGAGATCCGATTAAAATCGTGTAATCTTCCACTTCGCCATAGCTTGCACTGCCACAAGGCGCCGGGCTGGAGCTATAGGTCATGCGCACGCGCATACGATACTGGCCGGATTGCTGCCCGGCTGGAGCTACAATATTACCGGTAAATGTTGCACCGCCGCCATTACTTGTCAGCACAAAGGTCTCGTTGGGATCGCTGCCAAATTCTTTGTCAAGATTCCAGTCGACCCATACGGTAACTTTATCGCTGCTCCAGGCATTTCCGTTGGTGATGGTAATGGGCACCGGAACACCGGGTTCGAGTGTAGTGGTGATGTCGGTGTAATTAGCTACCCCGCCTTGCCATCCGCTGCTGTTGTCTATCTCGCCAAAAGTAACTTTTGAAATAAACTCGTCATTGTAGGTTGTAGAAGCTTCGCAGTAATCAGCAAAAAGAATCGACAGGACGTCCTGTTGGCTGATGCCCATATTTGCAGTCATATTCATGTTCAGTACTGCCGTATGACCAAAGGGCGTATTGGCAGCAGCATGCACCGTAAAGCTTGCTGTGCCTGTGTTTCCAGATGTTAAGTTGCCGATTTGCTGTGGTGTGGTGGTAAGCACAGATACATATTGATCGGTGCTCAGGAGCTGCGCTTTTACAGCATAAGCATTTGACGAACCACTATTTTCGATGGTCAGAACCATTGTAGCCGTTTCGCCCGGATCAAGGAAACCATTGTTGTTGCCATTGGAATCATTGATGGTGTAGCCGGCAAATTTTAGTTTAGGAGCATGTGCCTGTATGGAAACATAGCTTTCCCAAACGTCGGTGCCGTTGGTGGCATTCAGCGTCAGGCTCACGTTGTGTCCGTCGGGGATGTCTTCGGCAGCTTCAATAGCAAAAGCGTTGCTAACAGTTATTGTGGCGCCGGGGCCAATGTTTCCAAAAGTAGCAGAGCCGTCGATGATGGTTACGTAGGGATCGGCAGTGGTCATGGTAACGCTAACGTTGTTGGCAGCAGCTACACCCACATTTTTCATGGTCATGTCCAGGGTTACGCTTTCGCCATAATCGAGCAGACCATTGTTGTTGCCAGCGGCATCGTGAATCACATATTCATGACCTACTACATAGGGTCCGGTGGGGGGAATAACTTCGACATTGGATTCGTAACGGAAATAATTTTGACGTGTCACGGTAACGATCATCTGGTTGGGAGGCAATTGTGGATCGATAGTAATGTTGGTAGCGCCACCGGTGCTGGTAGCAGTTCCGATGATCTCGCCATTTACCGTAAGGGCAATAAAAGCACCCGTTCCGGCTGTCACGGTAAAAACGCTTTCGCCGCTGTACAATATCGGATTGTGAGTTACCGCCTGATTTTGTGGCACCTCAGAGTAAACCTGCATAAAAGCTCCGCCATGATGATGGAACAAGTTATAGGTTACTTCTTTATCGCTGGTGTTGTAGGGCCAGTTACTCTGCTGCAGGAAATACTTACCGGCAGCATTGCCAAAGGCAGGCAGGAAGCCACGCTCTTCTACCGGAGCACCGTAATCGGGCAGGAAGTTGGGATAGAAATTATCAAACATCCCCCATACATAAGCATCGTTTACGAATGAATAAGAAATCTCTGATGCGGCAATAAGGCCAAGTGCACCGGCATTTTGACCGCCATGAGTGTGGCGATGGAATTTCTCTGTAAAGCATTCGCTCGACCAGTTGTATTTCCCGGTGAGGCAGTTGATGGAGAAAACAAATACCAGCTCATTATCTTCGGTGTTGGTGAGCGAATTGATATGGTCGTTTTGGACAGCAGGCTCGCCCCATCCATTTTCACCACCATGGTCGCGGTGTTGCAGTGCAAAGGCTCCGTCGTTGATGGAGTTGACGACCATTTGTGGTGAGCCGTTGTTCCATCCACCCAGTTCTGCCGGGGTTTGTGGAATATAACCGGTACCGTTGGGGCCGAAATAATTCACTACCATTGAGGTGTTTTGGTTGGATGACCATGAGCTTCCCGGAGTACCGCTGTAGATCTGATTGATACGTACCGGTTGCTTGCCGCATTCTTCACGCCAGAAACCGCCTACTGTTTCAGAGCATATCTGGAACCAGCGTTCTGTTTGCCATCCCAGAGCGGTGATGGGTTTGTTGTAGAAATTAAAGTCGGTAGGAGGATTGTCCTCGTAGTTGAGCATTTTGGAAACCATCGTTTGCAGATGTGTTGCGTTTTGCGCGGTCATACGGGCAAAGATGATGTCGGGCATGCTGTTATTGTTGACGTCGGCAAAGATGTTATCCGACACGCAGTAGTTATTCCAGATGGGCGAGGTGATGCTGTTGGTGGCATCGGTACCGTAGTCAGCCATGATGAGCACGGCTACTGGCGGGATATCCCATGTATTAAAGGCGTTATTAAAATAATTCTCAAGAATGGCGGGAGTAGCACCACCGATGTCCTGAAGTTTCAGAATTCCGGTAAGAATTCCTTGTTTGGTGCGCCATTCTTTTATCTGCTCGGCGTAAGGCATCCATACATTATTATTGGGGATCACAATCAAATATTCAAACCCTGAATCATCGCGGCTATTCACATTCCGGATGCGTTGGCTATAATCAATTTCCGGAAGCGACTCACGGTTCATGAGCACGTCCTGCAGAATCGGGTCGAACCAGCGGCTGCGCAGGCGGTCTTCGCCAAAGTGTCCGTTGCCACCTTCAAAAGTAACGTCCAACGAAACATCGTGATAAACCAACAACTCTTTGGTTACCGGATTGTACTGAAAAGGGGTTACACCCAGGATTACCACATCTACGCCACGTATTTGGGTAGGTTCCGAAAGTTGGAATGGGTTGGCAGGGTAAAAAGCATTCTTTGAATAGATTCTCTCATTTTTGACGTATTTCAAAGGGCTGTCGTCAGTATCCAGCGGGATGTTGGGTGCCGGTGACAATTCAACATTCTGGATAGATTGTATCCGGTAGTTTGCTACGCGCAACCGTGCCTCTGCACCTTGCGGAATAGCTACGAAGCGACTGTAACCTGGAACGTTGGGCATCCCTTCGTCGTTGGGCAGGAAGTTGCCCGGCGCCAGAATCATCTGCATCATCTCACCATCTACATCCAGCCGGGTGAGTTCAAATTGGTCGATGGAAAAATTGGCTTCTACGCCGGCGGTACTTTCGCTTACAAGCGAGAGTCCACGGCTACCCCAGGAGCCTTCGTACTGATACGACTGAGCCTGCAGACCGGTAAATGTGAAAAACATAAGTGCCAGAAGCATGTAGCTCAGGCGTCTTTGTAAAAATGTAAATACATGCATGGAATTAGTGTTTTGAGTTAATAATACGTTGAAATCCTTCAAGT
>DASRND010000024.1 GCA_035647615.1 Bacteroidales bacterium
CCCCCCCCCCTAATAAATTACGTTAAATAATTTGAATAACAAGCCAAATTTACAGTACATTTGGGTCTTCCGTGACTAATCATAATCTTTCCGGGTACGGAAAGAGCAGGTACAAATTGATTCCAATTCATATTATTCACAAATCAAAACTATCGCCTTATGAAAAAGCAAATCTTTCTTCAAAGTTCTAAAGCGGTTCTGACGCTTTATCGTTCTCATTTCCGAAAAGCCACCTTGCTGTTTTATAGTTTGTTTTTCCTGCTGCTGTGCCAGGCGCAGGGGCAGGAATATGCTTCTGATACGCAAACGTGGCCTGTGCAAGGCGCAACCTGGACATACTGTGTAACAGGATGGGATGGCATGCCTGCCGGAGAAGAAATTTTCGGAGTGACTGGTGACACACTCATCTCAGGCAACCTCTACAGTATTATTAGCTCCAATGACAAAGGCTCCAAAGCATCAGATGAGTGGGGAAACCGAGCTTTGTTTACACGATCTGAAAATGATACTGTTTATCGGTACGTGAACAATCAGGAATATCTTTTTTTCACTTTTAATTTGAGCCTTGGTGATGTATTTACAACTTTCAGAACAGCAGGGTGGAATAATCATTGGGAGGATTCAGCTTGCTCTTCCATTCTACCTCTCAAAGTTATCGATGAAAGCATAATTGAAATTGAAGGAGAGTATCTCAAAAAATTCATCCTACGCGATACATTGTTTGAGCACTTGTATGTACCCGGCTATCCCGAATACATCGAATATACACTGATTGAACGTATTGGCATTATTAACAACTATCCTTTAATTAATACTATGGAGCCCTCACCAGATGGATCAGGAAACGGCTGCGGCTTGCCAACAGATTGGATACATGTAAATGTTGGACACTACTCCGATAACAACTTTGATCATTTGTTTGAAAAATGTGAAGGCGTCGGGATAAATGGAAACCTGAGTAAAGCACACGGACTTTCGATATTCGTTAAACCCAATCCTGCTAAAGAATGGGCAGCATTTGACTATACACTTCCGGTCGATGCAACGGAAGCAACCATCGTGATTTCGAATTCGATGGGCAGTATTGTTGAAATACTCCAAGTAAACGGGCAGCAAGGCCAGAAACTTTGGGATACTCGAAAGGTTAAGCCCGGTGTTTATTATTATACTCTCAACGTGAAAGGTTTTAGTCAATCTGGTAAAATTGCTATTAGTAAATAGATATAAAGTTTATCATGCTCTTCCTACCCTATTGCGTAGGAAGAGCGTTTAATAACTTTTTGGAGGCAGATATGAAAAAGCATTACTTTCTTCAAAGTTCTAAAGCGGTTCTGACGCTTTATCGTTCTAACTTTCGAAGAGCCACATTGCTGTTCTATAGTTTGTTTTTCCTGCTGCTGTGCCACGCGCAGGGACAGGAATATGCTTCTTCCAAAACTACCGAAAACGAGTTTGCCCCAATCGGCGCCTTGTGGCACTACACCCAGTGGGGTTTTGGTGATACATTTACAACTTATAAAACCATTGAATGCATTTCGGAGGTGAACGTTGGCGGAAAGTTGTGTAAGCGTCTGCTTCAGGTCGATCGGTACTATGCCGATACTGCTTCAATGGGTTCTCACTACATGTATTCTGAGGAAGGCCGTGTCTATTTCTATGCTGATGACGCGTTTCATCTTTTGTACGATTTCTCTGCAATCGCCGGGGATACACTCGTGCTTGATTATTATAAGACATACACCGGAGATCCTTTGCTGATGATCATCGACTCAACAGGAACTATTGAGATAAGTGGCGAGTCACGCAAAATCCAATATGTAACCTCGGGCGACGGGATGATGATTGAGTTTGCCGACAAAGTTATCGAGGGTATTGGGGGAACTTATTTTATGTTTCCTAACTACGACGGTTCGAACAATGGTCCGCTCAGGTGCTATCAGGATCAGGAGACGGATGTTTGGTTGAGTCCTTATTATGGTGGGCATTGGAATCATGTGGATTGCGATCAAATTATTACTGGTGTTGACGAACATCATTCAGCTTCTGTATTTACCATTCATCCCAATCCCGTCTCCGAATCTTTCGTACTGACTATATCTCCAGAAACAAATTTTAAGTCAGCAGTTCTCTACAATTTTCAAGGCATTCAAAAAGAAAAACGCTTACTGCAAACTGGCGTAAACGAATATCAGTTTGACGTGCGTCATTTTCCGGCGGGAGTTTACCTGATGGTGTTGACAGACAATAAGCAACAGGTAAAATATCAAAAGGTCATTATTACGAAAAATTAGATTTTAAAAAACAATTTAATAAAAAAAAGCTGCCCATCAGGACAGCCTTTTTTTTATAAATGATCAGACGAAAGTCTGTTGTTAGTCTTCCAGCCGGTGCACCACCAGGCCGCTGCGCAGCTTGGGTTCGAACCAGGTAGTTTTGGGTGGCATAATATTGCCGGTGTCGGCGATGGTTATCAGTTGTTTCATCGAAACGGGATAAAGTGCAAAGGCCGCTTTCATTTCGCCGGAATCGACGCGTTTTTGTATCTCGCCCAGTCCGCGGATGCCACCAACAAAGTCGATGCGCTCTGATGTGCGCAGATCTTTGATGTTGAGCGGGTCGAGCACCAGGTGCGACAGGATGGTTACGTCGAGCACCCCGATGGGGTCATTGTCGTCGTAAGTTCCCGGCCGTGCCGTGAGCGAATACCATTTGCCCCCTAGATACATGCTGAAGTTGTGCAGGCGGTTGGGTTTATAAATTTCTGTTCCCATCTCGGATACCTCAAAATTCTTTTTGAGCATTTCCAGAAATTCCTTATCGCTCATGCCGTTAAGGTCAGTCACCACGCGGTTGTAGTCGATGATGGTGAGCTGGTTGTCGGGGAAGTGCACTGCCAGGAAATAGTTGTATTCTTCTTTGCCGGTATGGTTGGGATTGTTCTGTTTTTTCTCGTTGCCCACCAAAGCGGCGGCGGCGGTACGGTGGTGACCGTCGGCAACGTAGGTAGCCGGAATAGCCGCAAAAAGGCTGATAAGTTCGTCGATAACTTTTTTATCATCGACAACCCAAAAATGGTGTCCAAAACCGTCGTTGGAAGTAAAATCGTATTCGGCATCGTGTTCGCGCACCCATTTGGCTACTATCTCGTCAATCCTATCGTTGGCAGGATAAGTAAAAAACACCGGCTCCATGTTGGCATTGGTTATGCGTACATGTTTCATGCGGTCTTCTTCTTTAGCCTTTCGCGTAAGCTCATGTTTTTTTATCCGGTTGTTCATGTAGTCTTCTACGGCAGCACATCCCACCAGGCCGTATTGCGTTTTGCCGTTCATGGTTTGTGCATAGATGTAGAGATGATCCTCCTTATCCGGAGTAAGCCATCCTTTGTTTCGGAAGGCTTCAAAATTCGAGTGTGCCTTGTTATACACTTCCTGTGCATAGAGGTCGGTATTGGCAGGCAAATCGATTTCGGGTTTGATAATGTGCAGCAGCGAGTAGTCGTTGCCGCGGGCTTCCTCTTTGGCTTCTTCCGAGTTGAGGACGTCGTAAGGCCGCGAAGCAAGCTTTGCAGCAATTTCTTTGGGCGGACGCAGACCTTTAAAAGCTTTTAGTTGTGCCATAGTAATTTTAGATGGAGATTTTTAATTTTAATAAATAGTGATTATCTATGTGGTTTTTTTAGATTTACATTTAGTACATAGTCCATGAATTGGGATTACCCATCGCGCACCCCCTATCCCCTAAAGGGGGAATTGCCAACGCACAATCGGAAGTGTGCGGTAGGCTTTCCCTTTAGGGGATTGAGGGGTAGCGCAGGCGTATAGAAAATAAAAATCATTATCTGAAAAATGTGTTTTAAAAGACATCAGCTAAACAGATGCAAAATATTTAATGATTTAGTTATGATTACCTTTCATCATAGTTGGCGCTGCGCTGCAGTGAGCCGATCAGGGCGCCAATCATTTTGGTAAGTTCCATGAGCTGTCCGCGCGATTCGTCGCTGGACGTTTCGGTGATGTAATTGAGTTTTAAAGCTACCGAAGTATACACCACGCAATTTCTGATGGAACTTTTGGCCAGTTTGAGGTAATAAACAAATTGTGGCTTGTTGCGTGAAGAGCCTTCAGCAATCTGCAAAGCGATGGCCTGAGCAGCGGTGGTAAACTTAACGGTTAGATTATGCATCTCATTCTCAGGAAACAGAGTACATGCCGAATGAACCCATTCTACATACTCCAATGCCTTGTGATACACTCTCAGGTCTTCAAACCTGAAGAAGGTGAAATTCCTTTCGGGTTCTTCCATAGCTCAGGGTTTTTTAGGTTTTTTTTAAAAAAAGATTACACCAATCAGGGTTAAAAGAGCATCAGACCTGATGATACCGACATTGTCAGGTCTGATGCGATGCAAAAATAGGAACAATTATTTATTAACCTGAAAGGTTTTGTCTCCTTTTTCGAAAAAATTAACGATTTGTTGTGCTGCTGCAATACCTGCGTTGATGTTAGCTTCGGAAGTCTGAGCACCCATTTTCTTTGGTGTAAAGAAACATTTGGTATCAAACTTAGCTTTGAGGTCAGCGGCGCTGTCGGGAGCAATATCGGAGAGATACATAAAGTCGGGACGTTTTTCGAGTGTCTCCATCAGACTTTGTTCGTCTATCACTTCTTTACGTGCGGTGTTGATCAGCACAGCATTTTTTGGCATTTTGGAGAGCAGTGGCCAGCCAATCGATTTTTTGGTTTTATCGTTGGCAGGGATGTGCAACGACACATACTGGCATTTGCTGTAAAGCTCCTCCACGCTGGCGAGTGCTTTTACGCCGTCTTTTTCGATGTCTTCTTTTTTAACAAAAGGATCGAAGGCATACACGTCCATTCCAAAACCTTTGGCGATGCAGGCAACATATTTACCAACGTTACCATAGGCGTGGATGCCCAGGGTTTTGCCGCGCAGCTCGGTGCCGCTTTTGCCGTTGTAGTTGTTGCGGATAGCCATTACCATCATGCCTAATGCAAGTTCGGCTACGGCGTTGGAGTTTTGTCCGGGTGTGTTCATCGCCACGATACCTTTTTCGGTGGCGGCTGTCAGGTCGATATTATCGAAACCAGCGCCTGCCCTCACAATAATCTTGAGCTTTGGAGCGGCTTCTATCACTTCGCGGGTTGCCTTGTCGCTGCGGATAATCATCGCGTCGGCATCTTTGGCGGCCTGGATCAGTTGGGCTGGCTCGGTGTATTTTTCGAGCAGCTCCAGTTGGTAACCGGCTTTTTTCACAATGTTGCGGATGGCATCTACAGCCTCAGCGGCAAAGGGTTTTTCGGTTGCAACCAATACTTTTTTCATATTAATTCCTTTCTTTTTAAGCTTTAATTTTTTCAAATTCCTGCATGGCATTCACCAGTGCTTTTACGCTCTCTTCGGGTAGGGCGTTGTAGGTAGAGGCACGGAAACCACCTGTCGAACGGTGACCTTTCAGTCCGATAAGTCCGCGCTCTGTAGCAAATGTGAGGAAGTCTTTCTCATGTGCTTCAAAGCCTTCTTTCATTACAAAACAAATATTCATCAGCGAGCGGTCTTCTTTGGCCACGGTGCCCTTGAACATTGGGTTGCGGTCGATTTCGTCGTAAAGCAGATTGGCTTTGCGGATGTTTCTTTTTTCCATTGCGGCAACGCCACCTTGTTCTTTAAGCCATTTCAAAGTTTGTACTGCAGCGTAAACGGGAACTACCGGCGGTGTGTTAAACATCGATTCTTTGTCGATGTGGGTTTGGTAGTTGAGCATGGTGGGGATGGCGCGACCGGATTTTCCAAGAATGTCGTTGCGGACGATAACAAAGGTAACGCCGGCGGGAGCCAGATTTTTCTGTGCACCACCATAAATCATTGCGTATTTAGAAATATCGATGGGACGGCTGAAAATATCAGACGACATGTCGGCAACCAATGGAACGCCTACTTCGAGGTCTTTTCTGATTTCGGTTCCATAAATGGTGTTGTTGGTGGTGATGTGGAAATAGTCAACATCCTGGGGTACTTTATAATCTTTGGGGATGTAGTTGAAGGTTTTTTCCTTTGAAGAAGCTACCTCTATCACTTCACCAAACAATTTGGCTTCTTTAATTGCCTTCGATGACCACTGGCCGGTATTGAGATAAGCGGCTTTTGTTTTCATAAGGTTGTAAGGAACCATAGCAAACTGCAAGCTGGCGCCACCGCCCAAAAATACCACGGAATAACCTTCCGGAATGCTGAGCAATTCTTTAAACAATGCCGTGGCTTCGTCCATTACAGCAACAAATTCTTTGCTGCGGTGCGAAATCTCCATCAACGACAAGCCGGTGCCGGCAAAATCTTTAATGGCTTTGATTGTTTCGTCGATGGTAAATTGTGGCAGAATGGAGGGTCCTGCGTAGAAATTGTGTTTTTTCATAACCAGATGCGTGTTTTAAAATTTATAAATTGAATAAGTTATTGATGCGTAAAAAATACCTGACAAAAGTATAGTAAATTTTTACCAAAGGGGTGGTAGCAGTATAACAGAACCTTTCTAAAATAGCGGGTTTTGGAAAGGTCTCATGGCTTTATGTCGATATCCATAGTTGTATTGCGTCGGGGTTAGACTTTGTAAGTGAAGGCGTGTGGCGGAATGATAATAAAGGGCGTGCAGGAAAGACCAAATTTAATTTTTAGGATATCAGTTTTGTTGATTCTCTTCAATTGCTTGATCGCGTGTCTTTCAATAAAAAAAGAATATTTCATTTATTTTCAGATTCGATTTCATTGAAAGCCTGTTCAAAAGGCACCGGGTCGCTTTTCTGTTTCTTTGTTTTTCGATACTCATTAATGTCCTCCAGCTCTTCTGAATCAGCCACTAATTGCTTAAAAATCTCATAGGGAACTTTTACGGCAATTTTGTTCCCTTGTGTGTCTATAACGAACTTTTCTTTATACATAAGTGCTGTTTTTAAAGTGATTACACATTTATAAAAAATCTGATGCGTAAAATAAAACTCGCCCGAAGGATCAATATTTTGATCTTGACCAAAACAACATGCTTCGTTGATTCTTTTCAATTGAAATTATAAATCACCAACAAAAAAGCCTATTTTTGCCAGCGTTATGGTGACCAAAAATCTGCACATTGCAGAGAGGTCATAATAGGGAATCCTGTGAAAGTCAGGAACAGTACCCGCTGCTGTAAGCTCTCAAAATTTTTTTTGCCGAATCTACATGCCACTGTTGGTAAATACGAAACCAATGGGAAGGCGCCGACAAAAAGGGAGTGAGTCAGAAGACCTGCCATAGCCATTACAACATTCAAAAGCTTTCGGGATAAAGGTTTAGAATAAATAGATTGTACACCACTTTATTTATTCCCATCAATTTTCCGCAAGTTTTAAGATGATGCAGCATGACGATTTGTTCGTTTAGTGATTCTTAAAACATGAACGTAAAGATTACAAGACTATGTTTCGATGCTGGATACACAGCAGTTTGGGGTGGCAATATCGCCCGAATCGGCAGTGGTAAGCTGTTGCCTAAAGCAGCCGGCATCCTTGTATCGGCGTTGCTGTGGTTTTGCTTTGCGCAAAATGTGCAGGGACAGATGATTTTCGACACCATCAATCTGAAGGTGGTAGAGATACAAAGCCGGCGCTACGATCAATCTGCCGGATACAAAACCCTCCCGCTCGATTCTGCCGCACTCGACGCTCATGCTGCCGGCAGCCTGGCTGAGCTGCTCACCGCGTCAACGCACATATTTGTAAAAAGCTACGGGCAGGGTTCGCTGGCCACCACTTCTATCAGAGGGGCATCGGCGGCGCATACACAGGTAATCTGGAATGGCATCAACATTAATTCACCCATGCCCGGGCAAGCTGATTTTTCGACAGTTCCCGTTCTTTTTATCGACCGTGCAGATATTTATTTTGGTGCAGGATCGGCGCGATTTTCATCGGGCGGGCTGGGCGGAAGCATCTTGCTTACCACCTCGCCCGACTGGCAGAACAAGCTATGCGTTAATGTGCAGCAGCAAGTGGGTAGCTTTTCAACCTGGCAATCGAATGCCCTCGTGGAGACCGGCAGCCAGCGCTTGCAGCTTTCTACCCGCATTTTGCACAACCAATCGGCAAATGATTACCCTTATCGGAATATTGGCGCAAGCCGCAACAACCCGCCTACTGAGAATCGCTACAATGCCGACTGGCAGCAGAGCGGCTTGCTGCAACAGGCATTTTACCGCCCCGACGACAATACCACGCTTTCGCTTCGTCTTTGGGTGCAGGACAACGATCGCAACCTGCCGCCCAACATTCTGGTGCAGGTACCCGAAAACAATGAATCCTATCGGGAAACCAACGTGCGCGCTGTGGGAGGTGTGGAGCATTATTTTGGTAAATCAAAGCTGACGTTTCAAAGCGGTTTCATTCACAGCTTATCGCGATACGAAAACGTCATCTCCTCCATCAACACCCAAAACAGGATTTCCTCATCGCTCAACGAGGCATCTTATACTTATCACAGCGCAGATAATCTGCTCTTTACAATCAACGGCAAGTATGATTATCACCATGTAAACTCCGAAAACTATGCGCAGCCGCAGAAGCGAAGCCAGGGCTCACTTACAGCCAGCGCTTTCTATAGTCCGTGGCAGCAACTGCAACTTAACCTGCTTGTGAGGCAGGAGTTGCTGGATGATAGTTGGGCGCCCATAGCTCCGGCAGCAGGATTTAATTACCAGCCTTTTGCCAGCTTTCCGGTGCAGATAAAAGGGAATCTGGCTATGAATTTCCATGCCCCTTCGCTCAACGATCTCTATTGGTCGCCGGGCGGAAATCCCGATTTGAAAAACGAAACGGGCTACACAGCCGAGGCCGGTCTGGGCTGGAATAAAAAATACGGAAACATTTCGCTGGAAGCCGAAGCAGGGTGGTTTTATTCCGACATCGACCAGTGGATCGTGTGGCAGCCGGACACGGTGTTTAGCTACTGGACGCCCCGAAATCTCAAAAATGTTGTGGCCAAAGGAATAGAAGCGCGGCTGGCATTGAAGTCGAAAATGCAGAGCCTCAGCTGGGCGCTTTCGCTAAATTACAGCTATACCTCGGCCACCAATTTTAGGGCGCTTTCGCTAAATGATCTCTCTGTAAAAAAGCAGGTGATTTATGTCCCCGATCATTTGCTGAATGCCAACATTAGCCTTACCTGGAAAGGATTTACGGTGAATTATTTTGCAAATTATACCGGCCGCCGCTACACCACCAGCGACAACAGTCGTTACCTTCCACATTTTTTTATTAACGATGTCCAGCTCAACAAAAACATCCCTCTCGGAAAGTCGATGTTGGAACTGGGCGTAGCTCTCAACAATATTGGCGCTGCCAACTACCAGCTCATCGCTTGGCAGCCCATGCCCCTTCGGAATGATTCCTTTTTTATTAAATATAAATTTACAAAATGATGAAAACGATCTTCAAGAGTTTGCAATTAGTCCGAACCATGTTATTGATAGCTGCCATCTCTTTTATGTTTGCCGGCTGCGATAACGATGGGGGCGAAGTAATTCCTGTGCCGCCTTACAGTCCGTATCTCAACAATGGCGTTTTTGTGCTCAACGAAGGCAACTTTGGCAGTGGCAATGGCTCGCTTTCATTTTTGAACCTCGACAGCCTGAAGATGAGCGATGATATTTTTTACACCAAAAATCAGCGTCCGCTGGGCGACGTGCCTCTTTCGCTCATGCTCCGGGATAGCACCATTTGGATTGTGGTAAACAATTCCGGGCGCATAGAAGTGGCGCATCGGCAGGATCTTGCTTCGGTGGCTGTCATCAGTGGAATGACCTCGCCCCGCAACATCCTTCCGCTGCTGGATGGCCGTGCATACGTGAGCGATTTAGCAAGCCCTGCAATTCATATCATCGACATGAACAACTATGCGATCACAGGAAGTATTCCTGTAAATCAACCCACCGAAGCACTTGTACCGGTCGAAGGAAAAGTGTTTGCTGCCTGCTGGTCCAATTATGGTTTTGAAGATCATACTAATAATAAGGTGTTAGTTATTGATCCTCTGACGAACCTTGTGGTCGATTCAGTAATGACCGGCAAGGAGCCGCAGTCGATGGTGGTGGATAAAAACGAAAAGCTCTGGGTGCTGTGCAGCGGTGGCTGGATGGGTGACGAGTTCCCGACGCTCTACCGGATAAATCCCCGGTCGCTGCAAGCCGAACGAATTTACACTTTCGACGATGTCGACAGCTCGCCGTCTTCGCTTTGCGCTAATGGCAATGCCGATTCGTTGTATTTTATCAATGGCGGGATTTACGCAATGTCGATTAGTGATGCTAATCTGCCCGGCCAGCCACTGATTGAACCCGATACTCATTTGTTATATACGCTGGCGGTTCATCCCAAAACCTCCGAAATCTTTGCAACCGACGCCATCGACTACCAGCAAAAAGGTTTGGTGCTGCGTTATCGTGCCAACGGAACTTTTATAGCAGAATATCGTACAGGTCTCATCCCCGGAAAGATGACTTTTACAGCGAAATAGTTTCGTGTTAATTAGCCTGATCCGGGGGAATTCGAGGACTACTGTATTTCTTGTTAAAATATTTGAATAAATCGGCTTAGTCGCACTATTTAATTTAGTTTTGCCGTCAAATTATTTAAACAAAAAAATCATGGAAATGATAGCTGATGTAACCCTTCAGGAGGGAATGGCGTTTGAAGTTGGTCTGAATGGCCATAAATTTATGATTGATGCCGGCGAACAATCTGGTGGTAAAAATTTGGGGCCTCGTCCCAAAGCATTGACCCTCGCATCGTTGGGCGGCTGCACCGGGATAGATGTAATTTCTATTCTTCGCAAGATGCGCATCGAACCCGACTATTTCAACGTAACTGTAGGCGCCGAGTTGACCGAAGAGCATCCCAAATATTTTAGCAAGATTCACATCATCTACTCTTTTAAAGGCAAGATTTTGCCCATGAACAAACTTGAAAAGGCTATAAATCTTTCGCAGGAGCATTATTGTGGTGTGTCGTTAATGCTCGGAAAAACTGCTGTCATTACCCACGAGATTAAAATTTTGGAATAAGCACACAACTTTATTTGGTCTTAATCCAATAAGGTTTTTACTTAAAAATATTTAGAGCTTTGAAGTGGCTCTCAACCCGTGGTTGCTATCTTTGAATTACCATGATCAGCTCGCTGAGGATCATCGACGTTGCACCCCATATCAAACGGTTGTCGATGAAGAAGCAGGGTACTTCGGCGGTGTAGTTGGCTCCGGTGACCGTGCGCATTTTTATAGCATCGGGCCGAAGCAGGTCGTCGAGTTTTATGGTAAAAACTTCTTGAACTTCAACAGGATCAGGCACAAAGTGCGGCTCATGGGTGAGGTATCCTACAAAAGGATGCACCAGAAAATTGCTTGGCGGGATGTACAAATCAGAAAGCTGTCCTATCACTTTTATATCTTTTGCAGAAATGCCGGTTTCTTCTTCCGTTTCGCGCAGGGCTGTCTGGCAAGTGTCGGCATCACTTTTTTCGGTACGTCCCCCCGGAAAAGCTATCTGGCCGCTGTGTACCCCATCATAAAGAGGGCGCTGAATAAATACCAGCCGGATGTCGTTGGTCTGTTCAAAAAACAAAGCCATCACACTGCTGGACATGGCGGCCGCAAGATCAGGGTTTTCGGGATAGCGACGCCGTATTTCCGGCATTAGCCGCTGATGGGCACTCGTTCCTGGCAGTGGTTGGCAAAGCTGCTGCTGCAGCTGTGTAATTAATGATTGAATTTTTTGACTCATATCCGCGACAAAAATATAAAATCGTTTGCTATCCGGTTTTTATTGGTTAATTTTGTCGGGATTCATAAAAAACAGCTATTATTGTCTCCGGCAAAAACAAGATTTGACATGTTTAAAGAACGCGCAAAACAGGCTGACCAAACCAAAGAAGTACAGGTTGACGAGCATAAACTGATGCTTTACAACGACGACCACAACACCTTCGACTATGTTATAGAGGCGTTGATAGAGGTTTGTGATCACGATCCCGTTACTGCTGAACAGCTTACGCTGATTGTGCATTACAAAGGCAAATGTGCTGTAAAAAATGGAGAACTTAAAGTGCTTGAACCGCTCTGTACAGAACTCTCCAACAGAGGATTGACGGTGAGCATCAAATAAAATAAATTTCAGGCTATGTCGTGGACGATCATCCTGGTACTGATTCTTGTAGGGTTGTTATTCCTTATTCTCGAAATTCTGGTAGTGCCCGGCACCACCCTGGTGGGCGTCTTGGGTTTCATCCTGATGGTTATTGGCATTTGGCAAACCTATGCCACTCATTCCACCCGCACCGGACATTATGTGCTGGCTGCAACGTTGGTGCTATCGATAGCGGTGGTGGCGGTTTCGCTGCGTTCCAAAACCTGGAATCGTGTGATGCTGCACACTGAGCTCGATGGTCGTGCCAACATGCACGATCTGGCCAAAATAAAAATTGGCGACGAGGGTGTTTCCATTTCACGGCTTGCGCCAATGGGAAAAGCTCTTATCAACGACGAATATTACGAAGTAAGTAGTCCCGGTGAATTTGTCGACGAAGGCAAAGCCATTGTTATTACCAAAATTGAATACAAGAAAATTTTTGTAAAACTTAAATAATCGCTACATGGAATCAAATGCTTTAATAATTATTGCCATTGGGATTGCCTCCATCTTCGGATTGTGGGTAATACTCTATTTTGTGCCGGTAGGCCTATGGTTTTCTGCGCTGGTGTCGGGAGTGCGCATCTCTCTGCTTCAGCTTATCCTTATGCGCTGGCGTAAGATAAAGCCAGAAGTGATCGTCACCAGTCTGATTGCCGCCACCAAAGCCGGAATCAAGCTAAATCGTAACGATCTGGAAGCGCATTATCTGGCTGGTGGCCATGTGCAGTCTGTCGTTACTGCGCTAATCTCTGCCGACAAAGCCAACATGGAGCTCGATTTTAAATCGGCTACCGCCATCGACCTTGCCGGTCGTGACGTGTTCCAGGCAGTGCAGATGTCGGTAAACCCGAAAGTTATCAATACGCCACCGGTTGCGGCTGTTGCCAAAGACGGCATTCAGCTTATCGCAAAAGCACGCGTTACGGTGCGTGCCAACCTGAAACAATTGGTAGGAGGTGCCGGCGAAGAAACCATCCTGGCACGTATTGGTGAAGGTGTGGTATCGTCGATTGGTTCTGCCGATTCGCACAAAAAGGTGCTCGAAAATCCTGATTCCATCTCACGCGTGGTACTCGAAAAAGGCCTCGATTCAGGAACAGCTTTCGAAATTCTATCCATCGACATTGCCGACATCGACGTTGGTAAAAACATTGGCGCGGTCTTGCAGATGGATCAGGCCAATGCTGATAAAAATATTGCCCAGGCAAAAGCCGAAGAGCGGCGCGCCATGGCAGTAGCTACTGAGCAGGAGATGAAAGCCAAAGCACAGGAAGCCCGCGCCAACGTTATTCAGGCTGAAGCCGAAATCCCCAAAGCCATTGCCGAAGCTTTCCGCAACGGAAACCTGGGAATAATGGACTATTATAAATTTGAAAATATAAAAGCTGACACCCGTATGCGTGATTCTATTTCCGGGCAACCGGAGCAAGGAGGATCGCCACGAAAAGGTCAGGCAAAAGGAGATCAGAAATAAAATTTCCGGAGACTAAGTAGTCTCTGTTTAGATATTAATTGTAAAAAGCCAAAAGCCCGCAAACATTCTGCGGGCTTTTGTTATTTTTGTAAGTATGTAAAAATCAGAAAAAGATACTTACCCAATTTGCTTTACGTTTGATCACTGATTTTAAAAATTTAAAACTAAAACGCCTTACGATACGATGACCGAAGCTGATGAAAAGGAGATTGCTGCGAAGTTTGAAAAGCTGAAACGCTCTTGTATCGGTTGTACCAACACTGATGATTCGTTGCTTAATAACGCCTTTGCTTACGCCCGTAATTTGTATGGCGATCAGCTTCACGAAAATGGGGAACCGAAAATATTGCAAAGCATCAATGTGGCCACCATTGTATCCGTTGAAATTGGCTTGCAGCTCATTTCGGTAATTGCCGCGCTGCTGCATGATGCCATCGATAGCTTCACCGACGACACGTCTGTATTGGAAGAGCAGTTTGGGCCGGAAGTATCGGCTATCGTCAAAGGCTTCAAAAAGATTTCGGCCATCCATTCCGAAAAGGTAAGCATCCAGTCAGAGAATTTTCGGAAACTATTTTTAAGTACTGTGGATGATGTGCGCGTTATTTTTATCAAAATGGCGCACCGGCTTTACGACATGCGCAACTACCACAAGCTGCCGGATCGTTTCAAGAAATGGTACCTCGACGATGTGCAGTATCTTTATATTCCTATTGCCCACCGGCTGGGATTGTATCAGATAAAAGCCGAACTCGAAGACCATGCTTTCAGGTACACCAATCCGATTGGTTACACCATGATTGCCTCGCGTCTGAAGGAAAGCAAGCTGGATCAGGAACGCTATATCGAGAAATTCGCTAAACCCATCATCGGGGTGCTCGAACAGGAAAAGATTCCTTTTGAGATAAAAAGCCGCACCAAGACCATCACTTCCATCAAAAAGAAAATGGACAGCCAGGGCGTGGATATCGATCAGGTGTACGATCTTTTTGCCGTCCGCCTTATCCTCACCGGATGCATGACACCGGAGGATGAAAATTTTGTGACGGAGTTTCAGCACGACCTCGAAATTTACGGCGATCCCCGGCAGATGCGCAGAGCACGGCGTGAGAAAGTGAACGAAATAGCCAGCACCGACCGCAATGATGATGCAACGGATGAACTTGCTGCTGAGGAGGAGTTGAAACAGAAAGAGCTGAACAACTTTGAAGAACGCCGCAAAAGATATGTTGCCCTGATGGACAGCGAAAAGACCGCCTGCTGGCGTGTTTATTCTTTAATAACCAACATCTATACACCCAACCCCAAAAGGCTTCGCGATTGGATTTCCACTCCCAAGACCAGCGGTTATGAATCATTGCATACCACTGTGCTGGGGCCATCCGACAGGTATGTGGAAGTGCAGATACGTACCAGGCGTATGGACGATGAAGCCGAGAAAGGTGTAGCTGCTCACTGGCGCTACAAAGAGTCGGCTTATGGCAAAAATGTGGACGTTTGGATGAACGATGTGCGCAACGTACTTGAGAATTTGGGAGCTCAGCAGCTCGACGACGGCAGTGCCTCCAAAATTCATATCAACTCCGACAAAATCTACGTCTTTACCCGCGAAGGCGATTTGCGCGAACTGCGCACCGGAGCCACCATCCTCGATTTTGCTTTCGACATACACACCGACGTGGGAAGCAAATGCACCGGCGGGAAAGTCAACAACAAGTTGGTGCCTATCCGTCACGAGCTGCAAAATGGCGACAGGGTGGAGGTGATCACTTCTAAACGCCAGAAGCCCAACATCGACTGGCTGAAATATGTAGTGACTTCCAAAGCCAAGGCACGCATCAACAGAGCGTTGCGCGAAGATAAGTTCAAGGAGGCCGAGCATGGCAAGGAAACGCTGATGCGCAAATTCAAAAACTGGAAGATTGATTTTAGCGATCAGAATATTGTTAAGATTACAAAGCATTACGGTTTCAAAAAACCCATCGACCTATATTTTCATATCGCCAACGGAAAGGTTGATCTACTTGAGGTGAAGCAGCTCTTTTCTGAACACGAAGAGATGAATGTTAAAAGTCAGACAGAAAACGAAACTTTTGAACTTACCGAGGAACTCATCGAATCGCAGTCGGAAAAAGATCAGGAATTTATCCTTATCGAAGCCGGCGTTACCAACCTCAACTATTCGTTGGCCAAATGTTGCAATCCCATTGCCGGCGACCGGATTTTTGGTTTTGTAACTGTGAACCACGGCATCAAAATCCATCGCTACGACTGCCCCAACGCCGCACAGATGCTTAAAAAATACCCCTATCGCATCATCCGATCGCGCTGGAAAGAGAGCATGAGCCGGCACTTTTTCATCTCCAATCTGCGCATCCTGGGCCTCGACCGCATGGGGCTGCTCAACGATATTACCAAAGTAATTACCAACGATTTGAAAGTAAATCTCAAAGGGATGACTTTTAAAACCGAGGGCAACAATTTCGAGGGAAATGTAAAGGTGCAGGTGCGCGATGTGGAACATCTGGCTTTTCTCAAGCTGAAACTTCTCAAAGTAAAAGGGGTGACGCGCGTGGTAAGGTTTGAATAAAGCGCAAGGCGCGAAGAGCATGGCGCATGGCGCATAGAGCAAGGGGCAAAGAGCTTGACAACGAACAACGAACAACGAACAACAAACACTCTATCGTGTCAGTCTAATCTCAGTTGTTTTTCCAGAAATTATTGTAAAGCGTTCTTCGACGGTGTAGAACGATTTGTCAGCCCATTTTGATCGATTCACAATCCGGTAATCTCCGGGAAGCAGCAGCAAGTTTTCCGTCTGGCCTTTGTTCTGCGGCAGCGTATAGATTAGTTCCAGCTCATTATTACGCTCCACCAGCAAACTGCCATAGCCGTCGGTGTAGCGTCGCAATGCCAGAATGCCGGGTTGTGGAATTTCAATCGTTGTGGTGTGGCTTTGGCTGATTACTACGCTGTCGACATACAGCCGTGGGAGCGTAAGCACCTCCAGATCGTACACGCCGGTAAGATATTGCTGTGTGTTGCCAAAATTCTGAACGTTGAGCGTTTCCGTGGAGCCATGCTTCCGTATGATGGCCTGGAGGTTTTTGAGCGTTTGCCAGTTGCCACCCACTTGCAGCGAGAGTACTCCCTGTGCTGCATCAAACGGGATGATGTTGTGCCTTCCGGCGATGATCGCTATGCTGTCGCGCCGGAGCGGCGGGATGGTATGAACCGTTATGTCGTAAGTTACCAAAGGGTCGAGTGCCAGTGTGTCGGGCAAGCCTTTATTGTTGAAAGTATGCACGAAGTTGTATAGGATTTTGTGGCTCACATGATCCTGAAAGGTCATATTCACATTGGTTTCGGTAGGCCGGAAAGCCTGGTCAAGCAGGTTCACCTGAGTGGTGGTGGCATTGAGCACCTGGCGGATTACAACTTTTAGTGCATTGTTGAAATCAACTTCGTTGGCAACGGGATAAAAGTTGCCCACACAATCGAGCGATTCACTAAAGCCGGTGCCAATACCAATCACAAACGGCTTGAGCGTGATGCCTTGCTGTTGCAGCATTCTGGAGACTTCGCAGGGGTCGCCGCCGCATTCTTCTATTCCATCGGTTATCAGCACAATGATGTTGCGGCAATGGGTGCAGGGTGTGAAGTCGTACTGCGACTCCGACAGCGCGTAGGCTATGGGCGTAGTTCCTTTGGGGTTGATGGTAGAAAGGCGGTTTTTTATTTCGGCAATATTGTTTGGAGCAAACGGAACTTCCAGCCGTGTGTCGTCGCAATCCTGGGGTGGAAATGGTTTTTGATGTCCGTAAAGCCTTAGCGCCAGCTCGAGGTTGTCGACGCCTTTCAGACTGTCGAGCACCCTGCCCAGAATTCGCTGGGCAATATGCAGCTTCATATCACTTTGCCAGCGTCCGTACATACTTTGCGAAGCATCAAAAACAAAAAGAATACGGGTGGTAACAACAGGAGCAGGTGGCGTTGCATTCTGTGCATGTGTCAACTGAAAAAACAGAAGAAGAAGCAGGAGTGGAAAGATTTTCTTTATCAAAGTGTAGGTTTTCGGTGTTAATACCAATATCAAAATCCGTCGACAAAGTTACGGTTTGTTTGTACAACATTCCGTGCTTTCCGGCGATTGGTTACTTTTGACAACTAATTGTAAAAAAGTTCTGATGGATAATTTTATTGAAAAAATTAACGAAACCGCTGCTTTTTTAAAAGGCAAAGGAATGGTGTCTCCCGAAACGGCAATCATCATGGGTACGGGGCTTGGAAAACTTGCGAGCCGCATTGAGATAGAAGTTGCTATCGATTACGCCGAAATTCCGCATTTTCCTGTTTCTACTGTCGAGTCGCATCATGGACGCTTGCTTTATGGAAAGTTGTCTGGCAAAACAGTCCTGGCCATGCAGGGGCGTTTTCACTACTACGAAGGCTATAGCATGAAGCAGATCACCTTCCCTGTGCGGTTGATGAAGGCTATGGGCGTGAAGCATCTTTTGATTTCCAACGCCTGTGGGTCGATGAACCCGGCTATTCTAAAAGGTTCGCTGATGCTCATCACCGATCATATCAATTTGTTGGGCGATAACCCTCTCATTGGTTACAATCCCGATGAACTTGGGCCACGTTTTCCTGATATGGGTCAGGCTTATTCGCCGGAGCTTAGCAAGCGCTTGTTAGCAGCAGCAGAGAAATTTGGTGTAACAATGCATCAGGGAGTTTATGCAGCTTTAGCCGGTCCTAGTCTGGAAACCCCTGTAGAATATCGTTATCTGATGCGCATCGGCGCCGATGTGGTGGGCATGTCGACGGTGCCGGAAGTGATGGCGGCTCATCATGCCGGTTTGCCGGTGTCGGCTGTATCTGTAATCACCGATGAGTGCGATCCCGACAATCTGGTGCCTGTAAAGCTGCAGGATCTTCTGGCGGTAGCGGCGGTGGCGGGAGCAGACCTTGATAGGATTTTTACGGAAGTGGTGGCAGGGCTATAAATTGATGTGAATCACATTTGGGTATTAATTCAAAATCCAATATTCAAAATTCAGGAATATTTCAAAGCGTCCTATGTAAATGACTCCTGATCGGGCGTCTCTACGGCTGTCCGGTACCGGATGCCTGCCACCCGAAAACTGCCTGCTTCACCAAACTTCTTGCATTTAGCGCCCAGCGCCACGCGCCATGCGCCAATCTTCCTCTATACATTAAATCTGATATTCAGCATGTCAGCCTCCTGCACAATGTAATTTTTGCCTTCCACATGGAATTTCCCAGCTTCTTTTACGGCGTGCTCTGAGCCGTATTTCATAAAGTCGTCGTACTTGATTACTTCTGCGCGGATGAAGCCCCGCTCCAGATCGCTGTGAATTACGCCGGCAGCTTGTGGTGCGGTCATGCCTTTGTGGATGGTCCAGGCGCGCACCTCCTTGGGGCCGGCCGTAAAAAACGACTGTAGGTTGAGCATGTCGTAAGCTGTCTTGATCATTATGTTAACGCCCGGTTCGGTGAGGCCGGCATCACTTAGAAATTCGCGGCGGTCGTTTTCATCGTCCAGCTCGGCAATCTCTGCTTCCAGTTTCCCGGCAATTACGATCACCTGCGTTTGCTTATCGGCCAAGACTGCTTTTACAGCATCTACATAAGCATTGCCTTTGGCGGCTGAGCTGTCGTCGACATTGCAGACATAAATCACCGGCTTGGCGGTAAGCAGAAACATGTCGTCGATGATGTTCTTTTTGTCGTCATCATCGAGTTCCATATCGCGGACACTGCCAAAATTTTCGAGATGTGCCGCTACCTGACGCAGCACCTCTGCCTGTCGTTTCATCTCTTTGTCGCCGGTTTTGCCAGCTTTTTCGACGCGTACAATTTTGCGCTCTACCAAGTCCAGGTCGCGTACCTGCAACTCCAGATCGACAATTTCCAAATCGCGCACCGGATCGATAGATCCTTCCATATGGGGCAACTCCTCATCGTCGAAGCAGCGTAGCACGTGAATGATGGCGTCGGTTTGCTGAATGTCGGCTAGAAATTTATTGCCCACGCCTTCGCCATGACTCGATCCTTTGGTAAGTCCCGGTATGTCGACGATTTCTACGTTGGCAGGCATCACCCGCGCCGATTTCACAAGCGCGTCAATTTTGTACAAGCGCTCGTCGGGCACGTCTATCATGCCCATGTTCGATTTGCTGGTGCTGAAGGCGAATTTGGTAGTCTCAGCTTTAGTTTTGGAGATGCAGTTGAAAATTTCCGTTTTCCCCACATTTGTCATCCCGATGATGCCGCATTTCAGACCCATAGTTTTTATTTATTTTGATAATTAAATGATAATAAAACTGACCGGCAAAAATAGACAATCATCTGCATGATTGCTTCTTGTTGTAACAGAAAATGATGCTTTTACTGACAGTTCGGCAAACTGACAATCGGACAACTCTCATTCATTAGTAGCATTTTGAAAGTTTATCTCTGAGATTTGGTCTTCCCAGACTGTCGGCAATCGTCCAGTCGTCGCAGGCAGTATAGCGATCGCCCAGGTAAAAATGGCATTGCCCGCGATTGTAATAAGCATCGGCATAGTCGGCTTTTATTGCGATGACTTTATCGAGTTGTTCGATGGCCTCGGGGTAGCGGCCTTTGTTCATCAGTACCACTGCAATTCCATAAACTGCCTGTGCATTTTCTGGGTTAAGGCGGGCGGCTTCCTGATAATGCTCCATCGCTTTATCAATCCTGGATTGGTGCAGAAAAACTTCTGCTTGCCTCACATGGCGCTGTGCCTCTTCTTTTGGGTCGCTGCAAGCGGTAAGCAAGATCACGATAAAAAGCAGTGCGCTGGTAAATCGAAAAATGTTTTTATTCATCATTATTTATTAATTTTTGCTTCGTTTGTTGATCGCCTGGTGGTATTCGCGGGCGTTGTTGAGATGTTGCCGGTAGGTTTGTGCAAATGTGTGGTAGCCGGAACCATCGGGGCGGGCAACGAAAAACATATAGTCGTGATGCCCGGCATTGAGCACCGCCAAAAGGCTGCTTGGCGAGGGGATGCAAATAGGTCCGGGAGGCAGGCCCTCGTGCAAATAGGTGTTGTATGGCGAATCTATTTGCGTGTGTATTCGGTAAACTCTGTTAAGAAGGGAATCGGTTTGTATGTAGAAAGCATAGACTGCCGTAGGATCGGCCTGTAGCTTCCAACCTTTTCGCAGCCTGTTGAGATACACGCCGGCGATGGTGGCTTTTTCGTCGTTGCGGTTGGTTTCCTTTTCGACGATAGATGCCAGCGTGCTCACCTGCACCGGGTCGAGACCAGCGGATGCGGCCTTTGACATTTTTTCAGCATCCCAAAATTTGTTGTACTCACGATGCATGCGTTTTGTGAAACCCTCGGCGGTGGTGTTCCAATAAAATTCGTAGGTGTCTGGGATAAACAAGGCAGGCGCTGTTTCGATGGTCAGGCTATAGAGATTGTAAAATTCTGCACTTTGCAGGTAATTGATGATGGAAAGGCTGTCAGCTTCTATCTGTTTGCCAATTACTCCGGCCAGTTGCCCGACGGTGCGCAGATTGTTGAAAATAACATTCAACGGCGTTTGTGCTCCAGAGCGCAGCATGTCAATCAAGTCGTCGTTGCTCATGCCCTTTTTCAACTCATACCTTCCCGGATTGATGTGCGCTGACAGGTTTTTGCGTTCGGCCAGCCAGGCAAAGGTGCGCGTATCTTTGAGCAGATTGCTTGACGCAATATTTTCGATCAAATCGTTGTAATCTGAACCGGTAGATACATAGAGATAACCTTTTTCGTCTTCTGCCAGATTCACATTATCCAAGTAAACCACCCACCAGAAAAGGATTGTTGCTATGGCCGTCAATGCCAACACAAGGCCGATGCCGCCGTACAGAAAAATTTTGTGTGTTGATGATTTCATTTTAAAACAATGATCAGCAATAGGCTAAGCGCGGATAAGTTGGTGAAATTGTTCGTCTTTCCATTCACCGTTTTGCAGAAGCCAGTGTCGTTTGGTTCCTGTTTGCACAAATCCCTGTTTTTCAAACATCTTTATGCTGGCTGTATTGTCGGTGGTGATGGAGGCATGTATCTGATGCAGGTCGAGGATTTCAAAACAATAATCTATTACCAGTCCAAGGGCTTCGCTGCCATAGCCCTTGCTTCGTTCGGTCGAAGCCAGCAATATTCCGGTGCCGGCACGGCGGTGCAGCGGATCGTATTCAAAAAGGTCGATGGCGCCAATGGCCTGGCTATTCTCGCGAAGTACGATCATCAGCCGCAATTGCCTGACTGAAAGCAGGTCGCGTGCAGCGGTAAGCACATATTGTTCGATGTCGAATCGGGAATAAGGTGCCAGTGTATTGCTCAGGCGCCACACTGCCGGGTCGTTTTCCCACTGATAAAGTTGCTCGATATCTTCGGGCTCCGGGGCGCGCAAAAAGATATTTTCTCCGGTAAGGGTCATGATGTTTTTAAAATAAGAAATCAGAACTTGGTTTGATAGTTTCCGCTAAAAACATAGGTGGCCGGGCCTTCGAGCCACACCTTTATAAAAACATTGTCTTCACGGCGAGCCGAAACACGCAACTTTCCACCTGCGGCATCGATGATTACTGTTCCGAACTCGGTGTCGCTTTCCAATAATGTGGCAATGGCTGCTGCGACTGATCCGGTGCCACACGCAAGTGTTTCGGCTTCTACGCCACGCTCGTAAGTGCGCATTCGAAGATGGAGTGGGGCTACTTTCTGAACAAAATTCACATTGATGCCATGCTCTTTGAATCGATCGCTGTTTCGGATAGCGCTGCCCTCTTGCTGAACGTCGATGCTGGCAACATTATCGACAGGCACCACCAGATGTGGCGACCCGGTGTCGATGCGGTATTCATTTTCAATCTTTACAAAATCTTCTACGTCGTTCATCTTGAGGCGGATGGTAGCCTGTTGCTGCTGCTCCTGCACAAGTTGGGCGTGATGAATCCCGTCGACGGCGCTAAAAGTGAGCTGCTTTTCGCTGATACCGCGTCGGATGGCAAACCATGCGATGCATCGGCCGCCATTGCCACACATGGTAGCTTCTTTGCCGTCGGAGTTGAAATAACGCATATCAAAATCATAATCCCGGCTGTTGCCAAGCAATAGCAAGCCGTCGGCGCCCACTCCAAAATGCCGGTCGCACATGGATTTTATTATCTCAACATCAGCTTTAAACTGATTCCGCCGGTTGTCGATCAGGATAAAATCGTTGCCGGTGCCTTCGTATTTTTCAAAATCTATATTCATATCTTAGTAATATTAGTACAAAAAACGCTATTTTTTGGTTAACCGGTTCAGGTTGTTTGCTATTGTCCGAAATCATTGATTATCCGGCAAATCTGGTTTCACGCTTGCGAACTTAACAACTTTTAACGGCACCCGGGAATTAATATTTTTTTGAACATTCGTTATCAAATTGTCTTTGTCATATTAATCTGTCCAAACCAAGATGGTTTGGTTCTTGATTAAGACCTCAAACAATTACTTTTAAGTCAAATTTATTAAAAAAATAATAGCATCATGAAAAGATTCGCTTTAACATTACTGGTAGCCTTTGCTGGCGGTATGCTTGCTGTAGGTCTTATCAACATGATCGGCCATGACGATGAAGTGCAACCTGTAAGCACTTCGATGATTTTACCCGATTCATTTATGGCGCAGCCGGCTGCTTATCCGGTGCCTTCGGTGCCGCAGCAGGGTGCTCCCGATTTTGTGCAGGCTGCCGAAATGACAGTGAACGCAGTGGTTCATATCAAAACGGAAGTGCGCCGCCGAACTTCTGCTTACGACAACTTTTTCTATGAATTCTTTGGCCGGAGCCAGCCTCAATACAACCAGCCGCTGATGGCTTCGGGTTCCGGAGTGATTATTTCGGATGGAGGCTTTATTGTTACCAACAATCATGTGGTGCAAAATGCCGAACGCATCGAGGTAATTCTTAACGACAAGCGCTCGTACGAAGCAGAGATTGTTGGAACCGATCCTTCGACAGATTTGGCTTTGATAAAAATTAACGAAGAGCATCTTCCTTTTCTCACCTACGGCAACTCCGACGAGATACAAGTAGGCGAGTGGGTGCTGGCTGTGGGCAATCCTTTTAATCTCACCAGCACCGTCACGGCTGGTATTGTGAGCGCCAAAGCCCGTGACATTAATATTTTGGGAACTTCCGCTGCCATCGAATCGTTTATTCAAACAGATGCACCCGTAAATCGTGGCAACAGTGGCGGCGCGCTTGTCAATATTGCCGGGCAGCTCATCGGAATAAATGCTGCCATTGCCTCCAACACCGGCAGCTATACGGGCTATTCGTTTGCGATACCAGTAAATATTGTAAAAAAAGTGGTGAATGATTTTATTAATTACGGCGAGATTCAGCGTGCTTACATTGGCGTTTCTATTCGGGAAATCGACAGTGAATTTGCCCGTGAGCGTAAACTGAAAGATCTGCATGGAGTTTATGTCGTCGGGGTGGCAGCAAATAGTTCCGCCGCCGATGCCGACATACGAGCCGATGATGTGATTTTACAAATTGAGGGAATGCCTGTCAACAGTGTGTCTCGACTTCTCGAAGCTGTAAGTCAGCACAGCCCGGGCGAACGCATCGACGTGGTTTTGATCCGGGACGGAAAAATCATTAAAAAAGAAGTGCTGCTAAAAAACCGTGAAAATACCTACGATCTGGTATCGACTCCTAAAAGCGAAGCCATCAGTAAATTAGGAGCCACCTTCGATGTTCCACCTGCCGACGAAAGGGCTCGTCTGGGCATCGACTACGGGATGAAGATTGTGGAGCTGAATCGCGGTAAGCTGATGGATCGCGGCATTCGCGAAGGTTTTATCATCACCGAAATAGACAAAAATCCCGTGCGTTCTATCGATGATATCAAAAACCTGCTGGCCAAAAAGTCGGGCGGCGTGCTTATCGAAGGCGTTTATCCCAACGGGCAAAGAGCCTATTATGCTATTGGCCTTTAAGACAGGCGTTTTATATACCTGCGAAAAAAAGCTGAACATTTTCTATCCTAGTAAACATTGACGTGTAAGCTGTGTTATTAAACTTGCATGGTTAACTTTTTTTTACATTTGACTTAATCCTTTTGTTATCGCAATAAAACAACAGGTGTATAGTTAATTATCAACAATAACCGCAGGCCACACCATTACCAAAATCATTATTTATCGGGATAATTTTAACTAATTTTTAAGGAAATTTTTAATGAGACAATTAAAAATCACTAAGTCGATTACCAATCGCGAAACCGCATCTCTGGACAAGTACCTTCAGGACATAGGCAAGGAAGAACTCATTACTGCCGAGGAAGAAGTACTGCTGGCTCAGCGCATCAAGCAGGGCGACCAGACGGCATTGGAAAAACTTACCAAAGCCAATTTGCGTTTTGTGGTTTCGGTAGCAAAGCAGTATCAAAACCAGGGACTTAGTTTGCCTGATCTTATCAACGAAGGAAATCTGGGGCTGATTAAAGCCGGACAGCGTTTTGACGAAACCAGAGGTTTTAAATTTATCTCTTATGCAGTTTGGTGGATTCGTCAATCGATATTGCAGGCACTGGCTGAGCAGTCGCGTATTGTGCGTTTGCCGCTCAACCAGGTGGGATCACTCAACCGTATTCGCAAGGAATCATCCAAGCTCGAACAGAAATTTGAGCGCCCGCCCTCGCCCGACGAAATTGCAGAATCTTTGGATTTGCCGGAAAGCAAAATTCAGTCGGTGCTCAAGATTACTACCCGTACCGTGTCGATGGACGCTCCACTAACACAGGACGAGGATATGAGTCTGCTCGATGTTTATATTTCTGACGACAGCAGCCCGCATACCGACAGATACCTGATGAAAGAATCGCTTGCCAAAGAAATTCAGCGTTCGCTGGCTACACTTACCAAAAAAGAACGCGACGTCATCAATCTTTTTTACGGTATCGGAATGAATCACGGCCTCACCCTCGACGAGATTGCTATGAAATTTGACCTTACCCGAGAACGGGTTCGCCAAATTAAAGAAAAGGCCATCAGACGTCTAAAACACAATTCACGCAGCAAATTGCTCAAAGCCTATTTAGGCCAGTAATTGATAATTAATCTGGAAAAAAAAGACCTGCCTCGTTTGACGCAGGTCTTTTTTTTTGAATAAAGTGTAACATTACGTTTCGTCTTGTGTCATACAAGTAACTAAATGATGAAATTGGAACACGCAGTAGAGATAAAGCATGCCGATCTGATAGAAGCCTGCAAATTTTCTGATCGAAAGGCGCAGGAGCGCATTTACGATCTGTACTGCAACGCCATGTACAACGCAAGTTTGCGCATTGTGGCCGATACTGCCCAGGCCGAAGACATCATGCAGGATTCGTTCATTGAAGCTTTTCAAAAAATCAGCGACTTCAGAGGCGATGGGGAATTTGGTGGCTGGCTCAAGCGCATCGTCATCAACAACTCCATCAACTATCTGCAGCGCAGAAAGGAGATGACCATCCTGGATGATCAGCATCAGGAGTTGGCCGATCCGGCAACAGAAGAGGAGTCGATTACCGAGAATGTCTTCTGCCGGCTCGAAGAAATCCGCACGGCAATGCAGCTACTCAACGATGATTACCGCAGCATTTTATCGCTACATCTCCTCGAAGGATACGATCATCAGGAAATAGCCGAGGTTTTGCAAATGTCGTATGGCAATGTGCGCACACGCTATTCGCGGGCCAAGCAAAAGCTGTTGCAGATAATCATGCGCAGCCGTGATGAGTAAATAAAGGTGATAATTTTAAATTTTAAAACGTAAAGAACATGTCGTTCCTCGAAAAGAAAATACGCGAAAACAAGGAGTTTTTTGATGACCAGCCAATGCCTGCCGGTCATCGCAAACGCTTTTTGGACAAACTCGAAAAGGCTGACCAGGAAGAGTCTAAAAAGATTCATTGGCCGGGAATTATTAGGATGGCTGCGGTGCTGCTCATTTTGGTCTCGTCTTTTTTTGTTTTTAAAAATATTTCTTTCCAACGCTTTGGTGGTGCAGTGCTTGAGGGCGTAACAATGATCGCATTTCCTGAGGAACTCGAGAGCGTTTTTAATTATTACGATCGCGCCGCACAACAGAAAGTTGAAGAAATAGATCAGGCTGTACCCAATGATGCCGAAGCACTTCGCGTGAAAGCACTGGCTGAAAAGCAGCTGCAGGCACTCGACGCCAGCCTTGCAAAAATTGAAAAAGAATACATGAAAAATCCCGAGAATGAAAAGGTTAAAGCCGCTTTGGTAAATAACAAAAGACAAAAAGAACGGATCATGGAAACTATCCTGGCACAACTCGATCAGGCCGAAGCAATTCAACAAAATCCTGCAGGCAATTTATCAGAATAAAAAAACATGTTATGAAAACAACTTTTAATACGATAATGCTGGCTCTGCTCATTTTGCTTGGTGTATCGGCAAGCGCAGCGGGCGGAGTCTTTGAGAAAATTCTTGCCGACAAGAAATTTGATATCGACGAAAACGCCCTGCTTTCTATCAATCATAAGTATGGCATGGTTACCTGCAAAAATTGGGACCAGCAAGCCATTGCTGTAAAGATTACTGCAGAAGTGGATGCTGCTTCGCGCGAAGCGGCCGAGAAAATTTTTGCCCGCATCGAATACGAGCTTTCGGGCAAACGCAGCAAAGTAAGTTTTGAGAGCCGAAATAGTGATAATCTTTTTAAAGGCAAAAACAACAAACTGACCATCCGTGTGGAGGTGATGATGCCCGAGGCTGTGCAACTGAATATCCGCAACCAGTTTGGCAACTGCTACATCGGCAGGGTGAGCGGTGCCACTGAGATACAAATCGAATATGGTTCGTTGGAAATTGCTGCATTAAAAAATGAAGATAACAAGGTAGGAATCGGTTTTGGTAACGGTCGCATCGAGTATATCCGGCAGGGTAAAGTGGGGGTTTCTTATTCGCCGCTAAACATTGGTGAGAGCGATTTTTTATCGGTGGAGTCGAACTATTCTGATGTGAAGATTCGCAAGGTGGAGCGGCTTAGGATTGATACCGAAGGTGGCAGTGTGCTGATAGAATTGGTGGATGATGCGGTGGTTTCGGCGAAGTTTTCTGATTGCATCATCAAAAAACTTGGACGCACCCTACGCGCTGAGTCAGATTATGGCTCACTGATAGTGTCGGAGGTTTCGCCTCAATTTGAGCTGGTAGAAATCGAAAACGCCTATGGTTCTACTGTGCTGGATTTTTGCAACGGCGCCAGTTTCAGATTTGAAGCTGAAGTGGATCTGGGCACGATTAAGTTTCCGGAATCACAGTTTAAACTTTCCCGACGTGAAGTTACCTACACCGGAAGCCGTTACACGGGTACCACCGGCTCCGATCCACAAAAAGCTTTGGTGAAAATTGATAACTCATACGGTAGTGTGAAAATAGGATTGTAAAAAATTATTTTTTAATATTAATAAAATAGCAACAATGAAAAAAGTAAAAAGGAATGTTCTGATGAGTCTGATAATTGGGAGTTTGCTCCTGATGACGCATGGTGTAAATGCTCAATTTGTCACGAGCGCGCGTGGCAACGGCAAGGTTGTAAGCGTTGAGCGGGCTGTGGGCGATTTTACATCCATTTCCATCAACTCTTCTGCCGATGTAAAATTAACGCAGGGTAACAAAACGAAAGTGGTTGTTAAAACTGACGAGAACATCCAAAAAAATGTGACTACCGAAGTTTTGGGAGACGTACTCACAATTGATACCAAAGGAAGGTTTTCGGCAGTGAAAGAGCTGGTTGTATTTGTAACTGTCAAAAATCTGGAGCTGGTCAGGATTAATGGCTCCGGCGATTTTGAAAGCGAAGGCGTTATCCGTGGCAACGACCTGCAGATTCTTATCAATGGTTCCGGTGATGTAGTGATGGATTTGGAAATGAAACACATCACCACAAACATCAATGGGTCGGGCGACGTTAAACTCTCAGGTATCCAGGGCGATCTTGAACTTTTTGTCAATGGTTCCGGCGATTTTGAAGCCGGTGGTGTGCGATTGGATCAGTGCAAAATTACGGTGAATGGTTCTGGGGATGTGAAACTCAACGGCAGCGCTAACGATGTAACACTAAACCAATCTGCTTCCGGCGATATCAACCTGTTTAATCTCAAGGCTAATAATGTTTCTGTCGACAGCCGTGGGTCGGGCGATGTGGTGGTTTCAGTATCCGGTAATTTAAAGGTGTCGCTCCGAGGCTCCGGCGATCTTACGTATTATGGTGCACCCACCTCCATCAGCACTTCTTCCAAGGGTTCGGGCGATATTTATCACAGATAATTTTAAAAATCTAACATCAATACCATTATGAAAAACTTTTCAACGGTTTATTTATTATTCCTTATCCCGGCCGTTTTCGCACTTGCCGGATGTGATAATCTGACTGGCCTTAACGGCAACGGCAACGTGAAATCTGAAGAACGCAGCGTAGGTTCATTCGACCAGATAAGCGCCGGCGGTGCTTTCGAGATTTTCCTCACACAAGGCGATAGCGAATCTTTGCGTGTGGAAGCCGACGAGAACCTGTTGTCGCTCATCGAAACTACCGTGCGCAGTGGCCGGCTGGTTATCCGGTCGCGCGAAAATATTGGTAGATCCAAAAAATTGAACGTCTACATTACCTTCCGGGAGCTGACCAAAATAGAGGCTTCGGGCGCTTGTGATATTTCAGGCACCGGCCAGCTCAACTTTAACAACCTTGTGCTGAATGGCAGCGGAGCATCAGAAATTGATTTATCACTGCGCGCCGGAAAGCTCCGGGGTGATTATTCCGGCGCTTCTGAGGTCGAATTTGAAGGCTCGGCAGAGATGTGTGAGTTCAAACTTTCGGGAGCTTGCGAGCTTGAAGCGCCCAACCTGATCGTCGGGCAGATGACTATAAAACTCAGCGGCGCTTCTAAGGCAGAGGTGCAAGTAATTGAGCAGCTGGAAGTAAATGCTTCCGGAGCTTCATCGGTGGTTTACACCGGCGATCCTGTCGTTGAACAGCACACATCGGGTGCATCGAAGGTGAGGAAGAAATAAAATGGCTTTTCAGCCAATATTTGTATGGCCATTCCTAAATAAAAAAGAAACCCTGTCAAACGGCAGGGTTTCTTATTTAATCTAAACCAAATATGTTTTTTTAGAGAAATGTAAATTCTTTTTCTCACCACTAGTTTCTCTACTTCGTCACTATTTCATAGGTGTCTTTTGCAATCATCAGCTCTTCGTTAGTAGGAATGATCACCACCTTTACTTTTGAGTTTTCTCTGGTGAGTGTAATTTCTTTTGCGCAAACAGTTTTGTTGAGATCAAAATCAAAATCGATACCCAGAAATTCCAGTCCTTCCATCGCCTTGGCGCGGGTTAATGCGTCGTTTTCGCCAATACCACCCGTAAATACCACTACGTCCAGACCACCCATTGCGGCTGCATAGGCGCCAATGTATTTTCTTACGCGATAAGCGTACATTTTTAATGATTCCTGTGCACGGTGGTTTCCATCTGCGGCAGCTTTCTCCACATCGCGCATGTCGGATGAAATGCCTGAAACACCAAGAATGCCACTGAACTTATTCACCAGCGTGTTGGCGGTTTTTAGGTTCATGTTCTCTTTATTGATGATATGGAAGAGTGCGCCTATATCCAGGTCGCCGGCGCGTGTTCCCATCATCACACCTTCCAGGGGCGTCATGCCCATGCTGGTGTCGAGCGATTTGCCATTGAGCACAGCCGCCAGTGAGGCGCCGTTGCCCAGGTGGCAGGTAACGATTTTGGTTTTATTAATATCCAAACCTAAAACTTCGCAGGCTCTTGCCGAAACGTATTTGTGGCTGGTTCCATGAAAGCCGTAGCGACGAATTTTATGCTTTTCGTAAAGTGAGTAGGGGATTCCATACAAATAGGAGTACTCGGGCATAGTCTGGTGGAATGCAGTGTCGAAGACTCCTGCCTGTGGCACATCCGGCAGCAGTTGCTGCATGGCGTAGATACCTTTTAGGTTGGGAGGGTTGTGCAGTGGAGCCAGATCAGTCCATTTTTCGAGGGCGGCAACCACCTCGGGTGTGATTGCTACGCTTCCGCTAAATTCTTCGGCGCCATGTACCACCCGGTGACCAACGGCTTGAATCTCGTTTAGTGAGTTGAGGCTGCCATATTCTTTGTCGATGAGGATGCCCAGCAGGTATTCGATACCAGCCTGGTGATCGAGGATTTCTCCCTCTATTTTCAACTCTTTTCCGTCGTTGCGCTTATGCTTGATGGATGCTCCTTTGAGTCCGACCTTATCGACCAGCCCTTTGGCCACCACTTCATTCTCAGGCATGTTGAAAAGCTGATATTTTATCGAAGAGCTTCCGCAGTTTAAAACAATGATTTTCATTTTATGCTTTTTCTGATTTTTATCATTCAATACCAAAAACTTATAATTAGCCTTATCGGCCTAATGTGCGTATGCTGCCGGGTTTTACTTTTTTAACTCCTTCTTCCCAAAAGTAAAAACCTTCGCCTACATGACGCCCGCACATATTGGCCCGCACCATACGCTTGATGATGGGTGAAGGCTTAAAGCGCAGATCGCCCAGCTCGCGGTACAGATTTTCCATCCATTTGTGGATTTTGTCGATACCATATTTGTCGGCCAGCTCGAAGGGGCCAAATTCAAATCCTGTAGCTTCCATCATCACCTCGTCGATGTCGGTAACGGATGATACGCCTTCCAGCAGCAGACTGCAGGCTTCGTTGATCATGGTCACGATCATGCGAGTGCTGATGTTGCCAGGAGATTCGCTGCATTCGACCACTTTTTTACCAATCATTTGGCAGAATTTCTTAACCATTTCAAAGGCTTCGTTGCTGGTGCCGGCATGCCGTACTACTTCCACGATGTTGATTCTGCTTATCGGGCTAAGGAAGTGCATTCCCACAGCGCGATCAGGATATTTCAGCGCTGCCGAAAGGTCGCTGATCATGAGTGTAGCAGTGTTGGAGGTAATTACAGTGTCGCGACTTACCACACTTTCTACGCGCTCAAACACCCGCATGCGTTCTTCGAGGCTGGTGCCGGGTTTTTTGGAGAGGATAGTTTCGATGATGATGTCGCAGTTGTGCAAATGCTCGTATTTGGTCGAGCCGGTAATACGTTGCATCACCAGTTTCTTCTCACTGTCCGTCATGCCCCATTTGTTGATAAGTTCGTCGAGCTGATCGCCCATGCTTTTCAGGCTGGCCTGCACAAGCTCTTCCGATAAATCGATAAAGACTACTTCAATGCCTTTCTGGCTCACGTGTAGCGCAATTTCCTGCCCGATAGAGCCACAGCCTATCAGTCCCACTCTTTGCAGTATCCCTTTGGGCTGCATCGACTTGCTCAGGCTGAACCGTTCCAGTTTTTCTTCCATTTGTAAAAGTTATAGTGATATTTTATTAATAATCAGCATATTCAATCCCGGTAAGCTTTCGCTTAACGCACTTTTTGATTCGTGGCAAAGGTAGTCAAGAAACATTTGTTGCCCCGGCCGTCCATTTGTAAAGAGTTTAAAATTTTGTTTTAACGACGGGGATACTTTTGGGTTGCTACTCTTGTGATGATATGATAAGTAACGTAAGATCAGATATTAAGAAAAATAATAGATTGACTATCCATCCGAAATCCTGCAAATAGAGATGCGAATCAGGATCAGTTAAGAAATACTTTGTAAAGGCAATCTTTTAGTAAAAGAGAAATAGTTATAATTTTGCAAGCTAAATACTTAAATGCTAATCCATTAATGATGTTATAGTTAATAACCGGCTATGAAACGAAATCTCCTATTATTCTTCTGCTTTTTTCTGCTTGTTACAATTTCTTTCGGACAGGATGCTCCCATGTTTGGAATCAAATTTTCAGGCTTTGTAAAAAACGATTTTTATTTCGACAGCCGCCAAACCGTTTCTATTCGCGACGGTCAATTCCTGCTTTATCCGGCTGCTAAAGATTATGATCCTTACGGCGACGACATAAATGCCCGCAGCAGTTTTAATATCATTAGCATACAATCGAGGCTACGGGGCAACATCACGGGGCCCGATGCTCTTGGAGCCAAAACTTCAGGCGCTATCGAAGGCGAGTTTTTTGGCCATGCCGAAGGGCAGATCAACGAGTTCAGGTTGCGTCATGCTTACGTAAAACTCGACTGGGAAAACACCCATTTGCTGGTGGGCCAATACTGGCATCCGATGTTTATCGAAACTTCTTTTCCGAGCACCATATCTTTTAATACCGGCGTTCCGTTTGTCGCGTTTGCACGCAATCCACAGATCAGGCTTACGCAAGATTTCGGGAATTTGAGTGCCATGTTTACGGTGCTTTCGCAACGCGACTTTACCAGCACCGGCCCCGATGGTCCCGACACCAAATATTTGCGCAATGCTGTGCTTCCCAATCTTAACCTTCGCGCCGAATATCACACCGCATGGTCCAATGGCCATGAGTTTTTGGGTGGTGCTTCGGTTAATTACAAAAAACTGATGCCGCGATTGGAGACCCCAGTTGGTTTCAAAACCAATGAGATGGTGAGCAGTCTCTCCTGGAACGTTTTTATAAAATATGTGTTTCCTTCCATCGAATTAAAAGCGGGATTTACCCATGCGCAAGATGCCCACGACCTCACCATGTTGGGAGGCTATGCCATACATGAGTTAACCAACTCGGACGAAGGGCGATATAACTATACGCCTTACAAAACCGCTGCTGCATGGGGCGACTTTGAAACGCGCAGCGATAAATGGAAAGTCGGATTGTTTTTGGGCTACACCAAAAACCTGGGCGCCATCGAACAATTGGCTTCATTCGCAAACATTCCCGGTTATCCTTATTCCCGTGGCTATAATGTCGACTACGTTTATCGCATTTCACCCCGACTGATTTTCAACACCGGTAAGTTTCGCTTTGCGCCCGAAATAGAATATACAGTTGCGGCATACGCCAAAGAGGAATACGGCTTCCCCGACATCGACAGGAAGGGTGTGGTGAAAAACTCAGAAGAAGTAGGTAACCTCCGCCTGCTGCTGGGGGTTTATTTTTTCTTTTAAAGCTGATCCTGTTTTTTTAAATTCAGAGACAAGCATTTTATTACTTAGTCTCCGTCCATAAAGTCGATAGTATCATGACAAAAATTCAAATTCCGAATTTCAATTGACAAATAAATACCAAAAAACAAATTTCAAATATCCACAACGGCTTTGTTTATTGTGTTTTTAAAATTGGAATTTATTTGAGATTGTTTACACCGACTTCCGGCGGTTGGAATTTAATGGTAATGTTCCTAATTGATAAAAAAACAAGCACTACCTAACCTCCGAGAGTACCACCTTTCCCACGGAAACATTTCTCTGACCCTGGCTTACTTTTACAAAATAAATCCCATGCTCGAGATGCCTCAAATCCAGCTCTGCAATTTTTATGGAAGAAGAATTTTCGACACTTCGATAGACTACCCGTCCGGCAATATCCATCACTTCAATTTCGACAGGAGCATTACTTTGCTGGTTTAATTTAATAAAAACGATGCCATTGCTGGGATTGGGAAAGAGAGTGAAATTCTTCTCAATGATTTCCTTTTCGGTAATGTCGGTCATTCCTTGCAGCGCGAGCACACCCATATTGTTGGGGTCGAGCCAGTGTTTGAGTTGATTTTCAGGGAGGGTGTCGCCCATATCCCAGGAGTATGAAAATTTTCCATAGTAGTCGGGCGAGGATGCCTGAATGCAGCTGGCAGTGCCTCCGGTGAGCTGCCCCACGATGAGTCCGTCGGGATTGAAGAGGGGGCTGCCCGAAGAGCCTCCTTCGGTAACGCCCCAGTTGGTCTGTGTTTGAGCCCAGTACACACGCCAGTGCGTTCCGGGATACGAGCCCCAGTTGTCGGAAATCAGGGGTTGTGTATAAGTCGAGATTTTCTTGATGTCGCCCTGCGGATGGTGGATAGTTACACCGTGTGTGGAGGGCGTTTCTTCAGCACTCCAGCCATTATAAAAAGGTTCGTATTCGTCGGGTATCGTTTCGTTGAGTAGCAGCAGCTTGAAATCTGATTTTACGCCAGAGCCTCCTGCTGAAGCTACTTTGGTAGCGCCAGTCATCGTGTAAAACCGGAAGGTGCTGTCGGATGTTGGGTTTTCGCAGTCGGGCGATTGATATTTAAAATAAAACATCCATTGATCCAGATCGGATTGTGTAGCGTTAGGCCCGCAGTGATCGGCGGTGAGTAGCCACGGAGTGTGGTCGAGGAGCGTATTGTTGAGCAGCGAGCCGCTGCACCACACCGAACTGGTGCCCTGCTTCACAATGATGCGTGCCACGCCTTTGGCTTGTTGTTGCCATTGCTCTCCTTCAGGACACGCCACATTAACCTCGCAAAACCCGGAGCCACCAAAGCCGCGCGTGCCATACATCGTTTCGGCGGTGCGGTACACATATCCTACTTCATCGATGATCATGTTTGGATGCTCCGAATTTCCGGCAGGCTGATAATATTCAAGAATGGTTGTGGAGCCATAAATCATTTGGGTGGCAAAGCTGCCGCCATTGCTGTTGTTGGTGCTCGTAAAGGCGCCGGCAATCTGTCGATGCAGTTTATCGTAAAGAAAGAGTTGTGCTCTGGCCGGAATTTCAAAATTGCTGTAATACAAAATCAAAGCTTGCGCATCGGCACTTGTTATTGCCAGACGACAAATTTGTGAACCGTCGTCAAGTTGTTGCCACAGGCCATCTTTTGCCAGGTCGATTTGCGTGGGCTGATTTTGCGCAAAGCGCATGGCAATGCCAAGTTTATCGGTGAAGGCGTCTTCGCGCAATAGCTGCTCTGTGTCGGGAGCCTGTATTTTAAATACCGGAACGGATTCGGCAGAAAGATTTTTGGAGAAGCTGGCCGGAACGCCCGGAGTGCTGATCTGAGCAGTTGCCGCGGTAAGCGAAGCGAATAGAAAAATGAGCAGAAAGCGGAGTGGATTGATGCAGGATATTTTCAAGGCTACTTTGTTTTTTGATTAGTCGAACAAAAATATTAAATTTTCCATAGCAGCACCGGTGCATATCTTTATCCACAAAAGTTTCGGGCGTTAATTTAATTATCATACTTTTGGCCACTCAAAAAAATACTTAAAAAATTTATAAAAATTATGGAACAAGTTAGAAGCTCGCTACGCGATTCGAAAACGGCCAGATGGATCGCATTGATTCTCATCTCATCGACAATGTTTTTCGCCTACTTCTTTGTTGATGTCGTTGCCCCATTAAAAACTCTATTAGAACAAGCGCCCTATTTTTGGTCTAACGAGACATTTGGTATGCTTGGAGGATCTGAGTTCTTCCTTAATGTGTTTGCCTTCTTCCTTATTTTTTCGGGAATCATCCTTGATAAAATGGGCATAAGATTTACATTAAGATTATCAGGAATTCTGATGCTTGCAGGTGGTACTCTTAAATGGTACGCACTAACCCCGGGTTTTGTTGGCACCGGAATCGAAACCTTCCTGAGTTCGTTTATTGTAGGCATTCCTGCTTCCGCAAAACTGGCTTTCTTTGGATTTGCAATATTTGGCGTAGGTGTTGAAATGGCCGGTATCAGTGTTTCTAAAACTATTGTAAAATGGTTTAAAGGGAAAGAACTGGCACTTGCAATGGGTCTTGAAATGGCACTTGCCAGATTAGGCGTTTTTGCAGTATTCCAACTTTCACCCATATTTGCAAAAAGTGGTGGAGTTTCAAATTCTGTTTTCTTTGGAGTTTTATTCCTTTTGATTGGTTTTATCACCTTCTTTATCTACACCTTTATGGATAAAGCGCTTGACAAACAAACCGGAGAAGGTGTAAATGTTGACCCTGAGGATGAATTTAAAATTTCAGACCTTGGCAAAATAATAACAAATCCAGGATTCTTAGCTATTGCAGGACTATGCGTTTTGTTCTATTCTGCAATCTTCCCATTCCAAAAATTCGCAACAGATATGCTTGCTTCAAAGTTAAGCATAGATGCTGCTATTGCATCAAAGTATGTGTCGTTCTTCCCTATTGGAGCAATGATTCTTACTCCATTTATTGGTGCATTCTTAGACTTTAAAGGGAAAGGCGCAACAATGATGATGTATGGAGCAATACTATTAACTGTTTCACATTTAATTTTTGCATTGGTTCCTGACGCATCATTCACTCCTTTTATAGCTATAGGAACAATAGTGATTTTAGGCGTTGCCTTTTCTCTTGTTCCCGCATCAATGTGGCCTTCGCTTCCTAAAATTGTTGAAGATAGGTACTTAGGCTCAGCTTATGGGTTAATATTTTATATCCAAAACATTGGATTATTACTCGTACCTATGCTAATTGGATATGCATTATCAGCTTCAAACCCCGGAGTATCAGATCTAATTAAAGCCGGGGAAATTGTAAAGTACAACTATGTTGTGCCTGAGCTTATTTTTGCCGGCTTTGGCGTTTTGGCCGTCATTCTTAGTGTTGTGCTCAGAAGGGTTGACAAGGTCAAAGGTTATGGACTTGATATTCCCAACAAACTGCCACAGGGTGAGGATGTGTTGATCTAAAAAAGATGTTTAAAAAGAAAGGTGCCTGAACGCACCTTTTTTTTTGTTCGTCCGGGAAATCATTTTTCTTTTTTATTAATAAAAAAAGCTACTTGTGAACACGCTGAAAAGAACCTTGAGAGATTCTGCTGTCAGCCGGTGGGGAATTTTGTTGCTGGTGGCCTCGGTGCAGGCGGCTAATTACTACTTCTATGATGCCATCTCACCGTTGAAGCGCACGCTTGAAACAGAGTTTGGGTTTTCGTCGTCCGACTTTGGATTGTTCGTTTCGTTTTATTCAATTCCCAACACCTTTTTATTAATGGCCATTTTGGGCGGTATCATTCTCGACCGTCTCGGAATACGCCGCACTGGAACAATGTTTATCGGAATGATGGCCATCGGTGGGTTTATCACCGCTTACGGCGCCAGCACAATCTACCGGTCGGGCGGACCTTTTTATAATCTGATGACTTCTTTTTGGCCGGGCTATTCTCCGGAGCTTAAAATGATGCTGCTCGGCAGGTTCTTCTTTGGGCTTGGCGCCGAAACCAGCATTGTGGTCATCAGCAAAATTATTGTCAAATGGTTTAAGGGCAAGGAGCTGGCGCTGGCTTTTGGGACCAAGATAGGCATAGCGCGCCTTGGATCGTTTGCTGCCTTTTATTTTTCGCCGGCCATCAAAGATGCCGTTGACCCGTGGACGCTGGCAATTTGGTTTGCGGCCATGTTGCTCGGCATTGCGCTGCTGGCTTTTCTGGTGTATGTAATGTTTGATTTAAAACTCGACCGGCAGACACAAAGTAATGTAGAGCTTCTCAAAGCCGACGACCGGTTTAGTTGGGCCGATCTCAAAAAGATGCTCACCACCCCGTCGTTTATTTATGTTTCGTTGTTGTGTGTTACTTTCTATTCGGCGGTGTTCCCGTTTCAGTCGTTTTCGGCCGATTTTTTTCTTAATAAATTTAGCCTGAATGAGCAGGAGAGCGGCAGGATAGCTTCTTATCTTAGCTTGGGCACGTTGGTTTTTACACCGTTTTTTGGATTTCTGGTCGATCGCATCGGGCGGAGTGCTACGCTTATGATTTTCGGTTCTTCGCTGCTGGTGGTCATTCATCTGGTATTTGCACTTACGACGATCAATCCGGTGATCCCGATGTTTTTTCTGGGTATTACCTTCTCGTTGGTTCCGGCTGCCATGTGGCCGGCTGTAGCTAGAATTGTTGATGAACGCCGGATAGGAACCGCATACGGCGCTATGTTTTCGGTGCAGAATCTCGGATTGTGGGCTTTTCCGTTGCTCATCGGTATTGTGCTCGATCGAACCAATTCCGACATCACTGACGCAGTGAAAGCTACGGGCAACTATAGCTACGATTACACCTGGGCTATTTTGATGTTGGCCGGTCTGGGTATCCTGGGGCTGATATTTGCTTTGCTGCTAAAGCGCGAAGACAAGAAATCCGGCTATGGCCTGGAATTGCCCTCGAATGTAAAGGCGTAGCTGATTCACAGCCATAGGCTTTCGAGCGTCCGTAGGACCTCGAAACGTCATATCGTCACGAATCAGCTCTCCCCATCGGATGATATTTCTCAACGGTTTCGCGCAGGAATTTACGGTCGAGATGGGTGTAGATTTCGGTGGTGAGAATGGATTCGTGTCCCAGCATTTCCTGTACTGCACGTAGGTCGGCGCCGCCCTCCACAAGATGGGTGGCAAAAGAATGCCGCAATGAGTGCGGATGGATATTTTTGTGGATGCCAGCCTTTTCCACCAAAGATTTTACAATATAAAATATCATCACGCGCGTCAGCTTTTTCCCGGAGCTGTTCAGAAATGCATAATCTTCATGACCCTTTTGCGGCGTGATGTGGCAACGGCTGTAGCTGATGTATCTCTCCGTCTGTTCCATCGCTGGCTTTCCAATGGGCACCCATCGTTGTTTGTTGCCCTTGCCGGTGATGAGTACAAATCCCAAATCGAAGTGCAACTGATGAAGCGTAAGATTTACCAGTTCGGAAACGCGCAATCCACAGCCATAAAGCACCTCGATGATGGCGCGGTTTCGTTCGCCCTGCGGCTTCGACATATCCACGGCGGCAATCATCTGCTCGATTTCACCAAAGCTGAGTACCTCCGGAAGCGAGCGTCCAATCCGCGGCGTTTCCACCAGGCTGGTCGGGTCATGATCCAACAAATCCTCAGTCAGCAAGTATTTATAAAAGGCACGAACTCCTGAAATGGTGCGCGCAATGGTGGCTGCCGAGCGGTTGTTGTTACTCATCCACCCGGCAAAATTCTGAAGCTGCGCAGTGGTGACTTTGACAGGATCGCTCACCTGGGTCTCCTCTTCGATGTAGTTTCGAAACTGGTTGATGTCGCGTTTGTAGGCTTGCAGCGTGTTTAACGAAACAGATTTCTCCAGCTTCAGATACATCATAAAACCTTTGATATAAATATCCCAGTTCATTCTTTTAGAAACACCTGCTTTTTTATAAAATTGCTACTACCACTTGATTTGCTGCAAAATAATTAACTTTTAAACTTGCCACCGCAAAACTATTTAAAAAAAAGTGAAAGGGCGATGGCAGAGAAATAACGCTGGCGATTGTGGATGTGGCTACCTAAGCTTTTCACGGAAAGTGGTTTTATAACCATAAATGACAAATTATAAAGAACATCCCGAGCTTTCATGGTCAGAAATCAGCCACCAGAGTTGAAAAGAATTGTGGAAAGCACACGGAAAAGTTTTTTATCCGGCATTAGCCGCTGCATTAAAACAAAAAAAAGCTGATCTCTGTATGGAGATCAGCTTATCTTATTTGTTTTAGAAAAGGTCTATGCTTTTGAATATTCAAACTGATTCGATTCCGGATTTTTCTCGCGCATCAGCACACCATCTTTGGCGAATTTTGCAAGCGTTCCCGAAAGATCGGTGCTTTTATAGTCGTAGTTATACACGTTCTTGCAGTAATCTACCACATTGCCAATGGTACGTTTGTCGGCGAAGAAGTTGTTGTCGACCAGTTGCTTCAATATCTGACTTGGTCCCGGGCGATCGGTCGATCTTTTGCGTGGCTTTTTGGCCACAGGAGCTTCTGTTCTTACTTTTGGCGGACGGCCAGGGCGTCTTTTAATCACAACCGGAGCTTCCGTTAGTTCAGTTGCCGGAGCTTCAGCGGTTACAGTTGCAACCTTTGCTTTTTTCTCTTTTGCAGGTTTAGGTGCAGGTGCAGGTGCTGCCGTTTCCAGTGAGTTGCTGCTAAAAAGCAATTCGATAAGTTTTAATTGTACGGCTTCCGATTGAAACTCATTAATAATCTTTGCGAGTTCCTTTAGTTGTTCGACTGTTTTGTTGAAATCTCGTATCATATCCCGATTCCTTTTTAAGTGTAGTTAATAATAAGATTGTTAATAGTAATAATATCTGTTTTTCTGTAATGATTTACCAACTCTCTGAATGGCGGTGCAAATATAAATTATAATTATATTATCAGTTTTTTTTAGTTGTATTGCAACGCGTTTTGCTTCCGGTATATTTTATCTAAATGTTTAAATAATCACTGATAATCTCATCGATGTAAGGCTCTCAAAGGTTTTGTGTACGTTTTCCCTGTCAGACATTGTAAGCGAACAAAAGCCTTGCTATATTATGATTTGCCCAAAGAAGGGTGTAACTTTTTTGAGAGCTGTTCGTTTTAGTAGTTAAGTTGCAACAAACGCATAATGCGAATGACAATAAAGGAATACAATCGTGCAGTAGATTTGTTTTCTGATGGTATCTTCAGGTTTGTAATCAAGAGTATGCCTGAGCAGGAAGCTGCTAAAGATATTGTGCAGGAATCGTATGTGCGATTGTGGGACAAACATCAGGAAGTAGATTTTGAAAAATGCAAATCGTATCTTTTCACCACAGCGTATCATTTGATTGTGGATATGGTGAGAAAGAACAAGCATAAGCAGATGTATCTCAAAAGTCAGACGAATGATCCGGTGACTTACGATGAATTTACCGATCTGAAACATGTGCTCGAAGAAGCGCTGAAAAGATTGCCGGAGATACAGCGTACTTTGGTTCTTTTGCGCGACTACGAAGGATATTCGTATGAAGAGATTGGCGAGATAACGCAGCTCAACGAATCGCAGGTGAAAGTGTACATTTATCGTGCACGCAAGGCGCTAAAGGCCTATATTGTAAATGTGGATGTGGTGATTTAATGAAAGGAGAACCTATGCTGATCAACCAAAATAATTACCAGGCCTGGTTTCTCGATTACTGGGATAATTCTCTCGATGCTTCGCAGCAGCAAGAGCTGGCTACTTTTTTGCAAAATCATCCCGACCTGCAAGACGAATTTTTGGAGTTTAAAGATGCTGCCCTCTGCACATTCACGCCTGACGATGCTTTGGTTTTTGAGCCGAAGCTGAAATTGAAAAAGAAAGAAGTTATTCCTACCGAAAACATTAATCAGGATAACTACGAGGATTTTATCATTGCCCACCTGGAGCGCGATCTGGATGAAATGCAACAAGCCGAATTTGCTTCTTTTACAGCTATCAATCCAACTATCGAAAACGAGATAGCCCTCTATAAGCGCACCTTTCTCAAAGCATCCGACTACGAAAGTTATCCGGATAAGGAAAAGTTAAAAAAATCTGCATTTCTGGTGCCTCCGCGCCAATATATAATATCCGCTTTGTCCATAGCGGCTTTGCTGGTTTTGGTTTTGATGATTACCAATAGTTTGTTGCGGCAGCCGGCTGAGAATCCTGCAAAAACTGCGCGTCACGAAATGGTTTTGCAGCCTTTGTCTCCGCAGGAGACTCCCACAGTTCAGGTGGAAAAACCAGCAGACGATGGTTCCGTTAATTCAGCTAATGTCGCTGCAAAGCAGATCGCCGCCCACCCATCTCATTATTATGATATTTCTGATAAATCAAGTTTTAAAACAAATTCAGCTTTGCCGGTCAGAGAGAATCTTCCACTTCCATCGCCTATCGAAACCCGTCAGCAGTGGGGTTTGGAGTACCAGTTTGCAGCAAATCAAACCCTAGATTATCGCACTGAGGTTACGGAGGCTTTTGGGTATATGCTGCTTCGCGATGCGCGCGCGGCACAGCCGGAGCCATCAGGAGGCGTACTGGCGCGTATAGCAGGTAGTATTGTTGGTAAGCTCTTCGACAATGCTACCCTCCAACAGCAGGAGGCACTTGCAACATTGTCGCAAAACAGCAGGCAACTTCTGATGGATATCAAGGAAGATATGCCTTTGTTGGATGCTGCCACACAGGCCGACCCTCGTGAAAATTATTATGCCCTGAGCGAAAACTTCAGCATTCGTATTCGTAAAGCGCCCAAAAATGAGCAGTAGGAGGTATGGAATTGGCTGTAGCATTTGATGCTTTATTAGCTCTAAATCTCAAAATACAAAACTCAAGTTCCAAATAAATCCCAATAGCTAAATTTTAAAATCTCAAATCGTTAGGCGTATTTGAAGATTCCTTTTAAGAGCTTTTTTAAGATTACAACCAGCCTCCCGCGACGTTTCCACTTTATTTCATTGCCTTCATCATCGCATCTACCAGCGCAGAGGCGCCTTGATAGACTTGCCGGATGTTGGCGTCGAGCATGTAGCAAGGCGTGGTGAAGAGGCTGTGATCATCGTCGTAAATTACTTCGCCATGGGTAGTCACGAGGTGCTGGCTGCCCATTTCTTCTACTTTGTCGATGGTGCTATCGTCGTCGCCGATGGTGATGGTTACCTCGCCCAAAACTTTACTCAGCAGTACCGGTGAGATGCACAACGCCCCGATGGGTTTTTTCAGGTCGTGCATTGTATTAATTGCCTCAGCAACCTGTGGATTTACCGAACAGTCGGCGCCCTTAAAGGCATAATTGCACAAGTTTTTGGCTACTCCAAAGCCACCCGGAATGATGAGTGCATCAAAATCGCCAGCCGAAAAATCGTCCAGGCTTTTGATCTGACCGCGTGCAATCCTTGCGGATTCAACCAGAACATTCCGCTTTTCGTTCATCTCTTCGCCCGTGAGATGATTTACCACATTATGCTGCTCTACATTGGGTGCAAACAGTTGATAGCTGCCGCCCTGCTGCATGATGGCAAGCATCGAAAGGGTAGCTTCATGTATTTCGGAACCATCCTGAACGCCGCTACCAGCCAGGATCATTGCAAATTTTTTCATCGTGCTTTATTTTTATGATTCAATTATTATAGAAACCAATGTAACTAAAGTTTGTTTGACCTGGCAAATGTAAAAGATTATGTCGGAAATAAAAAAGTCCGTTATCCTGCAAAAGTAGCTGGTGAAGAAAATTTGCAAAAAGAACTTTGGGATCAGAGTCTGGAAATAGCACGATCTTTCCTGCCGCCTCCCGGAAATTATCCGCTCATCAAGTCTTTGCTCGATGCAGAACAGGCTTTTGGATATGCTTTTCGCAGATTTTGCGTTAGCTGATAAACCATTAATTTTGTAAACTCAATTATTAAATTCTTAATCATATTTTTAGATGAAAAATATTGCCTTACTATTTTTGTTTTTATTCTCCTTCGCCTTTCATGTCAGCGCACAGAAAACTGCCATTTCCGCTGCTGAGATACAGGAACACATCAACTTTCTTGCTTCCGACAAACTGAAAGGTCGCCAGCCCGGCACTCCGGGCGACGCTGCAGCAGCAGCCTATATTCGCGACCAAATGTCGGCTGCCGGACTGCAACTGATGGGGGAGGAGGGTTATCAGAATTTTGATCTCGTGACCGATGTTGCGCTGGGTCGCAGCAACCGCCTGAGCATTGGCATAGATGTGTATCTGGTCGAAAAAGATTTTATGCCGCTGCCTTTCACCGCCAATGCTGCGTTATCGGCTGCTGCTGTTTTTGTGGGATATGGATTTGAAATTAAAAACGACAGCATCGGATGGGACGATTATGCCGCGGCTGATGTGGCTGGTAAATGGGCGATTGTGCTGCGCGGTGCGCCTGCCATCGAAGGATGGGATGGTGTGTTTCAGGGAATGATCGGCGAAAGGATGAAAGTGCTGACAGCCCGCGACAAAGGCGCTGCTGGCGTGATTTTCGTAAACGGTGCGCAATTCGATAACGACGACCAATTGCTGCGCCTCACCTACGACAAAAGCTCCGCTACTGCAGGAATCCCGGTGTTGCAACTCAAACGAAGCATCATCGACAACATTATGATTACTGTGGCCGATTCCATAGCGGTGATCGAACGGCAGATCGCAGCGCAAAAGGCTCCGGTTGTTTACAAATTGCCGGTGTCGGTTTCGGCCATGCTCGAAGTGCAGCAAAAAGTGGCTACCACGCACAATGTGGTGGGCTGGCTCGAAGGAACCAATCCGGTGCTGAAAGATGAATTTGTGGTGATCGGAGCGCATTACGATCATCTGGGAATGGGCGGTCCCGGCTCCGGATCGCGTGCCATCGACACGGTGGCTGTGCACAATGGCGCCGACGACAACGCCTCAGGAGTAGCCGGCTTGCTCGAGCTCGCAGAGTATTTCGCTGACCGCAACAACCGCCCCGAACGAAGCTTGCTCTTTATCGCTTTTGGTGCCGAAGAAATGGGACTGATAGGTTCTAAATATTTTGTCGAAAACCCACTGATCGACCTAAGTAAGGTAATGGCGATGATCAACATTGATATGATCGGCCGCCTTAAAGATGACCGATCGCTAAGCATTGGAGGCACGGGTACATCTGCGCGCAGCGAGGCCATTCTTGATGACCTTGCTAAAACAACCACACTCAAAATGCAGTATTCCAAAGAGGGCTATGGCCCATCCGATCATGCTTCGTTTTATGGAAAAGATATTCCTGTATTTTTTATTACCACCGGCGCCCACGACGATTATCATACGCCGCGCGATCGCGCCGAGCTGATCAACGCAGAAGGAGAGGCGGAGGTGGTGGCTTTTACTGCCGATCTGGCTGTTGCACTTGCCGATGATCACGAGCGACTGGTTTTCGTGGAAGCAGGTCCTAAAGAGCGCCAGCGTCACGGCTATAATTTTAAAGTTACGCTTGGCATTATGCCCGATTTCGCCGGCACCGGCGACGACGGTCTGCGCGTGGATGCCGTGCGCCCCGACGGGCCGGCACATACAGGCGGATTGTTGAAAGGTGATAAGATCGTTGCCATCGAAGGCAAGCCTGTCGGGAATATTTACGACTACATGGGGCGGCTCAAAAGTCTCGAAGCCGGACAGATCATCACCGTGGATGTGATGAGAGACAATAAAAAAATGGTGTTTCTCATTCCTATGTAATCAGTAATCATTAAAATAAGCAACAAAAAAAACGGATCGATGTATGGCAAATTTCAATGAGATTATTAATTCGCCAAAGCCTGTATTAATCGACTTTTCGGCTGAGTGGTGCGGCCCGTGCAAGATGATGGCCCCCATACTTAAAGAGGTGGCAGCAGCAATGGGTGAGCGTGCTCGTATCATCAAAATCGACGTGGATAAAAATCCCGCTGTAGCGCAAAAATACCAGGTGATGAGCGTGCCCACGCTGATGGTTTTTAAAAACGGACAATCACTTTTTCGCCAGTCGGGCGTGATGCAGGCTCCTCCCATCATCGACATGCTGACCAAAATGCTGTAATGCTAAAAAAAGCTGTTCTTTGCAGTTGCTAATTTTAGTTGCATGTTAGAAATATTTCAAGAGACGATTTTCGGGAAGTTTATCAGGTTTGGGATTGTTGGATTCTCCGGACTGATCGTCGATTTTGGCTTTACCTGGCTCTTCAAAGAAAAACTGAAAGTCCAGAAATACGTTGCCAATGCCATTGGCTTTACCCTGGCCGCTACTTCCAATTATTACCTGAACCGCGTGTGGACTTTCCAAAGTGAGAATCCCGAAATCGCTATAGAGTTCACGCAATTTCTGATCATCTCCATCATTGGCCTGGCCATCAACACCCTTATTTTGTGGCTTATCGTCACCAGATTCAAATTCAATTTTTACCTCTCAAAAGCCTTTGCCATCATGGTGGTGATGCTATGGAACTTTTTTATGAATCTCTACTTTACCTTTGCGTAAGCTTGCTAAAACCCATGCACGACGCGCCTCTTAGGCACGAAAAATACAAAAACTTATTGCGATGAATAATACGATAAAAGGCCTTTTAATTTTGGTGCTGGTTGTAATTGCCAACGCCAGTGTTACCGGGCAGGCAAAAAAGATTCTTTTCCTGGGTAACAGCTACACGGCCGTAAATAATTTACCACAAGAAGTTTATAATCTGGCCTTGTCGTTGGGTGATTCCATTTATTACGACAGCAATTCACCGGGTGGCTTCAGGTTGATAAATCATGCTACAAACGCCACAACCCTTGCAAAAATCAGTGCAGAAGATTGGGATTTTGTGGTTATCCAGGCGCAGAGCCAGGAGCCTTCGTGGCCGCCATCGCAGGTGGCTACTGAAGTTTTGCCCTATGCTACTGTTTTGAACGATTCGATAAAATTGAATAATGCTTGCACCGAAACGGTGTTTTATATGACCTGGGGGCGAAAGTACGGCGACAAGCAAAATTGCCCGGCATGGCCGCCGGTGTGTACTTTTGCTGGTATGCAGGAGCGGCTGATGACCGGATATTATAGCATGGCCGAGCAAAATAGCGCAACCCTTGCTCCGGTCGGGCTGGCCTGGAAAGAGGCGATGGATAATGACCCCGACAGCCTGATCAATTTGTTTTCATCCGACAACAGTCACCCTTCGATGTCGGGGACGTATCTGACGGCTTGTGTGATGTATGCCACCCTGTTCCAAAAGTCGCCGCTTGGCACAAAATATTCTGCGGGACTTTCCGAAAGCGATGCGCTGTTTCTGCAGCAAGTGGCCCAAGAGGTGGTGCTGAATGAAACCTACAACTTTACTTTTTTCGATACCTATACAAATATCAATTATGACCTGACCCGGGAAAGCTGGTTTGACAAGGGCAACATTGCTTTTGCAGGATTTTCCTGGTTGGTTGATGGCGCCACTTATCAATTTCTCGACAATTCATTAAACGGTGAAACCTATCTCTGGGATTTTGGGGATGGCGAAACTTCCGAGCTTCAGAACCCGACACACACCTACGTTGAAAGCAAAATTTATCTGGTAAAACAATCGGTTGCCAATCCTTGTTTTGAAGACGATGCTTCGGAGTTGATAAATGTAGTCGTCTCTTCTTCCGAAGAAATCAGCGGCGAATCTGCTGTTTCCGTCCATCCAAATCCCGGACATGGGATTTTTAATTTGACCATCCAATCCAAAGCCCCGCAAAACAAGATTTATTACAAGGTTTTTGACCTAAATGGTACGATGATCTTTGAAGACAAAATTATCAGAAATGAAAATGTATCGCATCATCCAATTGATTTATCAGCGTTTGGCCGGGGAATTTATCAACTAAGCATCACGATAGATGAACAGGCAATCACAAAAACACTGATAATTGAATGATTCAGAAATAAACATCAATACGTTTTTGACATCGTGGATGGAATCAAAATGGTGTAATCGGCAATTCCCAGGTTCTCTTCGGATAGTTCATCCATATTATCCTGCTCTATGGATGAGATGGTCAGGATTTTCACACCAGGATTGAGTTTATTGATATACCAGCAAATGCTCCCGAAGTCGTTGGAGTGATAGGCGCCGTTGTAATGCAGAAAGAGTTCGCCTAGCTGTAAATTTTGGAGGATAAACCAGGCCATGGTTGCATCTTTTATAGCCTGTGCCCGCAACAGATTGTCGTTGCCATGGGCTGCGGTGGGCATGTCGCCCATCATTTCCATCATGGCATGGTAAGGAGGATGGTCAGGGTCGTAGAGTACCGGTAGCGGAGGTAGTAGCTTTCTGGCTTCCGCCGACAGCGAATCCAATCCTTCGAAGCCTCTCTGATGCACCACCGAGGCATAGCGCCGGGGTATATTGGTGGCGATAAAACGCAGGCCACTGTCTTTTGCAAATTCGAGCAATGGCTTGTAATCGGTTTGATAATTATTCCAAAGCTTTACTTCACTCTCGAAGTTGCGTTGCCGGATGTCGCCATGCAAATATTCGTCGATGATCAATTGGTTGTCGGTTTCAAACATTTCTGCTCCAAGCACCAGTGATTTGCCGCGTTGTGTGTACAAATCCCGCGTAAGCTCCAGTTGCAGCCAATGGCTGATAGGATTGTTGTGCAGCTCACCAAAAAGCACCACGTCGGCTTCCAGGGCATCACGAAGAAGATTTTTGTAGGGCGTTTCTTGTCCATTTTTATCAAAAAGCCGGTATGCTGGTTTGTCCGATTGCATGGCCATTAGCGCAAGCATAAACAAGGGAAGTACAAGTAATTTTATCCTTTTCATAATTCAGAGCTTTTCCATTTTTAATTTTAATAAAAAATCGCTCATCTATTTTCAGTGTTTATGTCGCTGCCTTGAAAATGTTGGTGGAGATGAGCCGCGTAAAAATAGGTCATTAATAAAATTGAATTAGCAGGGAAGTAATGTGCCGCTATGATTTCATGAGCCCATTGGCTTCAAACATCAGTGGGAGCAACTGCCGGCAGGTTTCTGCAACCAAAATGGTGTTGTTGTCTCCAGGCATGATCACCCGGATGTTATTCTTTTGTTTTTTTTCTGTTTCGGCCATTACCTGGCGGCACGATCCGCAGGGAGTTACTGCTGAGGTCAGTTTAAAAGCTTGTGTATTAGCAGTGATAGCAATGGCTTCGACAGGAACATCGGGGTAATTGGCCGATGCATAAAACAACGCCACCCGCTCGGCGCAAAGTCCCGAAGGATAGGCCACATTTTCCTGATTATTACCTGTAATAATCTGGCCATCGGCAAGCCGAAGTGCCGCTCCAACCTTAAACTGCGAGTAAGGCGCGTAAGCCTTTGTTGCCGCTCGTTTAGCCGCCTGAAGCAAGGCACGGTCGCTGGCGGGCAACTCCTCCTCGCCGTTGTAAGAAACGATGGTACATGTTATTTGTAATTCTTTCATAGTACGCTCTTTAAGCTGATGGGCGAAGATATGTATTTTGCAGCTAACGGGGCAGCTTGTAGGATAAAAAAGCCGGTAGAATCAATTTGTTCGGCCGGCTTTTATTATTTGTTTTTTAATAACTAAAATCTGTTAATCGATGGATGCTTTGGTTACGGTTCCATCCAAAATGGCTGAATAGTTTTTCTGATCATTCAAAACTTCTATGGCTTTTTTTACTTCCGGATCTGTGGCCAGGCTTGCTATTACCCGTCCGCGCTGAAAATAAAAGCGCGAAGCTATCTCCATCTTGAGCATCTCTGCGATTTCGTTACGATGGGTGTGCAGGTCTTCGTTTTTGTTGTGCATAAGCTTTTGCTCGAGCTGTGCAAGCTCAGCGCTTATCTCATCATAGTAGGCTTCTTCTTCGGCGGTTTTTTTGAGACGTTGCAGCGTTTTTTCGCTGTCGGTGGTGTACTTAAAGTCTTTGTTGCTGTTTACAAAATTGATAAAGTCGTTGTAAGTTTCGTCGCTTATGGCAAATTTATCGGGCGGAGCAATGGAGTCGTGCTCGCGTGCAAACTTGTTTGCATAGTCGAAGATGATGTACTGAATGAGCAGATTTACAGAGATAGGGCTGAGCATCTCCGGCTCCATGATGATGTCGGGCGAAACGCCGCCACCATCGAAAACTTTGCGGTTTTTTTTCGTTTTAAATTCAGAAATTAAAGAGTCAGGAACCTGGTGGGCCTGGCCTTCTATGTCGCGATGAGAATAGTCGATCTCCTGAATGCACCGGCCGCTCGGAATGTAATATTTGGCTACGGTCACTTTTACTTTTGAATTATAGCTGAGTGGCAAAACGTTTTGCACCAGCCCTTTGCCATAGGTGCGCTGTCCGATTACCACACCACGATCCAGATCCTGGAAGGCTCCTGAAACGATTTCGCTGGCCGAAGCTGAGGCATTATCTACAAGAACCACTATCGGAATTTTAGTGTCTTCAGGTTTGTCAGAGGTAAAATACGAATGGTTGCGCACTTTTTCTTTGCCGCGTGTGCTTACCACCAGCTCGCCTTTGTCGGTGAAAATATTTACAATATTCACAGCTTCGTTTAGAAGTCCGCCGCCATTGCCGCGCAAATCGAGGACAATACCGTGAACATCGTTTTCCTGCTTAAGCTCCAGAAAAGCTTTTTTTACCTCTTTGCCTGCATCCTGCGTAAATCCAGAAAGCTTGATATAGCCAACGTTATCGCTCACCATGCCATAATAAGGAATGTTGTCGATGCTGATATTTTCACGCTTAAGTTCCACCTCGAAAGGCTTCTCAACGCTTTCTCTTTCTACACGAAGTTTGAGTGTAGTGCCGGCTTCGCCTTTCAAAACAGTGCTCACCGCTTCGGTGTCTTTATCAATCGCAGGTTTGCCGTCAACTTCCAGGATGCGGTCGCCGGGAAGAAGACCGGCCTTCTGCGCCGGAAATCCTTCGTAAGGCTCAGAAATCACCACGTAATTTCCCTGTTTGTGTATCAGCGCGCCAATGCCACCGTATTGTCCTGTGGTGAGGAGTTTATAATCTTCTATCTGCGATTCGGGGATGTAATTTGTAAATGGATCGAGCGAACCCAGCATGGCATCGATGCCGGTTTTCATCAGCTCGCCAGGACTAATCTCATCCACATAATTTATTTCGAGTTGCTTATAGAGCTCGGCGAAGATGTCGAGATTTTTGCTAATCTCGAAATCCTGATTTTTTTCCTGTGCTATCGAAGCGAACGAGAGAGTCAGCAGCAGCACCAGCATGCTTAGCATCTGTGTTGCCGATTTTATTGATAGTTGCCTGCTCATTATGATGTGTTTTACGTTGTGGTGTTTTTTGTAATGTCGTGAACTAAACGGTGTATCGCGAGCTTTATTTTTCGCTCTGTCTGTCGGTATTCGGGCATTTCCCGATTGGTGTAGATAAACACCAGTACAAGCTGTTTGTTTTGCGTCCGCAAGGTGTTGTAGAGTTCGGTTTTGTGTTTCCGGTAAGCTTCGCGCATCAGCCGTTTGATGCGGTTACGCGACACGGCGTGTTTATGGTTGCGCTTGGGCACGGTAAATAGAACCTGCGCCGGAATTTCCGGCGGTAGCGATTCCGTTGCATCTATCTGCAGATAAATTATTTTGAAAGGAAACTCAAAAAAGGAAACGCCTTTGTCGAACAGCTTCCCGATGAGGGCGCGGCGACAAAGGCGTTCAGTTTTCTTAAAGTTTTGCGACAACATATTCAGAGGCATCATTTGTAACCGCGCAGCAGACGGCATTTTTTTGGCCACCGAAAGCATGCAGTTTACATTCCTACCTTAAAACCATTTTTTTTGTACAACTTCTCAATGTATTGACCCAGTGCCATGGTCATCGACGGTGCCGACTTAGTAGGCGCGTTAAGATTGAGCGAGAGGCCGGCTTCCTTTACTGCCTTGGCAGTAGCTGGCCCAAATACACCTATCTTGGTGTCGCCTTGCTCATAGTTTGGGAAATTTTTCTGCAGCGCTTTCACCCCCGAAGGACTGAAAAAGATGATCATATCGTAGCTTTTAATATCCAGCTTGGAAAGATCGCTGGCCAGAGTGCGATAAATTATTGCTTTGGAATATTTGATCTTGTTGTCATCGAGCGCCTTGGTCAGCGAAAGCTTGTGTATGTCGGAGCAGGGCAGCAGGAATTTTTCTTCTTTGTGCTTTTTGATGATCTCCATCAGATCGTTGAAGTTCTGATGACCATGAAAAACCTTACGCTTGCGAAACTGGACATATTTCTGCAAATAAAATGAGGTGGATTCGGACATGCTGAAGTATTTCATCTCATCAGGAACCTCCACGCGCATCTCTTCACATATTCTGAAAAAGTGATCGACGGAGTTGCGGCTGGTGAAGATTACAGCACTATGATCCAGTATGTTTACCTTGTCCTTGCGGAATTCGCGCCCCGGAATGCCTTCAACTTTAATAAATTTATGAAAATCAATGTTAAGTTCATATTTTTCGGCAAGTTCATTATAGGGATTGCGCGTTGGATCAGTTGGTTTTGGTTGGGAAACGAGAATGTTTTTTACCATTAATCAATTTTTTTTTGGAAATTAATTTTTTCTAAAAGTCCCGTTGTTACCTGGTATTTTTAACCTGTAATGATTTTTAATACAATAATTACCGGCAAAATTTCGAGGGCGCAAAGGTAGATAAAATTTTGATGATGGGAATATTTTCTTGATTCGAATCCAATAGGAACGCTTCGGAAAAGCCTGAATAGATAAATCACAAGTGCTACTATACTGGCCGCCAGCAAAGGCATCCGGCTGGTCGAATAGAGCGAAAAAAGCAAAAATGGGATCAGGAATATGGTGGCCACCTGATTCATAAAAGTTGTATTTGCCAGATATTCGCGTACCAGATAATTGTTTTTAAAAATAAATCCAATCAATCGCATCAGCCATCCTTTTATGAGAATAATAATTGCGATAGCGATAGCAACTGCGGCAATCTGTTGATAGAGCGCTCTTGGATAGAGAAATCCCAAAAAGTGATACACTTCGTCCCATTGAAACACGAAAGTAGTGTACACCAGCAGCGATGCAATAAACAGCAAAATGTTGGAGCCTGGCGTAAAAAGATCACCATCGCGATAAAGCTGCCTGAAAAGCGGCCGCGAAGTAAGGCTGCGCCCGATGTTGGTAAAAAAATTCTTTTGCATCAGTCGCAATAGTGAAATGATCAGAAGGGCGACGCCCAGCGTGAGCAACTGCCATTGCGAATAGTTGTGTACGAGTGGTTCGGGGCGCACCCGGGTGGCAGGGGCATACTGTGAGGTGATAAAGCGTTGGGTTACCGGATATTCTGCAGTGGTGTCGCCGGCAGTAAAAGCTCCCAAAGCCTGCTGCCAGCCATGCACTGGTGTTGGCAACGAATCTGACAGAAACAGGCTGTCGGGCGGAACAACGAATATAATTCCTGTAGTATCCAATGGTTTTGTGCAATAAATGCTGCAAAAGTAAGATTTCCACTGGCGCGCTTCTGTTTTTTTTAAAGCGGCGTAGAACCTGGGTCGCTCAATCGCCTGTGAATTGTCATTGGGAGTGCTAAGGTCAAAAAAAATTGGTTTATTAGATAAAATATCTACTTTCGTAAGCTATTCAGAATACGATTGATTTTTTACGATTAATAAAATATCAAAATAGCAATGTTCAATTTCATTATTTTTGGAGCGCCGGGATCGGGCAAAGGAACCCAGAGCGTTAAAATCGCCCACAAATATCATTTTAAACACATCTCCACCGGCGACATTTTCCGTAACGAAATAAAAAACCAAACGCCGCTGGGCAAGCGCGTCAAAGAGGTTATCGACAGTGGTCATCTGGTTTCCGACGAGCTGCTGATGGAAATCATTGAAAACGCTATGGAGAAGGCCGACAACCCTCATGGATTTATTTTTGACGGATTTCCACGCACCTTGCGTCAGGCGCGCGATATGGATGTGATGTTGCACCGCCACAAAGATTGTATCAGTCTGGTGCTGGCGCTTGATGTGGATCGGCAGGAAATCATTGCCCGCCTACTCAATCGTGCAAAGGAGCAGGGGCGTGTTGACGATACCGAGGATGTAATCTGCAATCGGCTGGAAGTTTATCAGAATCAGACAAGCCCGCTGATTGATTATTACAAAAATCAAGGGAAATTTATTTCCGTCAATGGCGTAGGAACTTTGGAAGGAATCTTTGCAGAAATCTGCCGCGTGATTGATCCATATCTGGCTTAAGCAAATCCGCTTTCATAATTCCCGATGAAAATTATTTGATCTTGTTTTTGGGATTTGGTGGTCATTCTGTCGGGAGCAAACCTTCCCATAGCCCACGCCCGAATGTTGCCACGCTGATTCTGCCAAATTGTTCGCTGATTTTTATCTCCGTTATTCTTACGTGTGGAAATCCCGGTACCGGTTGCCACGGGGTTCCGATGGTTTTCGTGTAAAGTCCGCGGTCGGTTCCGAGCCAGAAACGCTTTGATGGGCCGTTGCTTATCGCAATAGCATTTACAGGATTGTCGGCGAATATCCCATCTACATCGTCATTTTCCCAGTTGATTCCGCCATCTTTCGAGTGCCAAATTCTATATTGGGGCATGACTCCAAGATAAGTAATCCATAGTTCGTCGGGGTTCTCTTTAGAAATCGCAATGCCTGAGATGATGGCCAATGTATCGTCATTGTCGTATTGGCCGGGGTAGTCGAGGCGCTCAAAAGCAGCCTCACTTCTGTCGATTCCCTGCAGTCCGCCACTGCTCGATTTATACAATCCCGACGGCAACTGCCACTCCTCGGTGGGAGGATTTTGCTGGCCACCTGTTGCCAAATAAATAATATTGGGATTTTTGGTGCTAATTGCCATATCCGTAATTTGGCGGCGCCAGGCCTGGATTTCTGTTTTGAATAAATCCGATTGGCGCACCCAAATGCTGTCGGGATGGTCCATAACAGTGGGATCTTCGATGCGTTTGCTATAGATTTCACTAAACCCAAACCAGGGTTCCCCGGTTATGGGATGGTTTACCAAAGGAAAAGTTTTGGTGGTAATTGCATTGCTCTTTTTTACCTGTGAGTCGAACGGCAGCTTTGCTGTTTCGTGTTTCATTTTTAGGGTATGATGGTTGAATTTTAGCAGCGATCTGTCGTGCATCGAAACATAAATGGATTGGCTGCTGTCGTCGATACGTGTAGTAAAACCATCACCACCTGCGATAAAATGCCACTGGTGGCCCAGCGTGTCCATATGAATTAGCGCGCCGTTATCCTGTGTGCCGACTGCAAACAAATTTTCATCAAAACCGGCAGCGTCAAACGACCAGAGGATGGCAACTCCGAGTCCTTCGTTTTTGTATTCCCATCCATCCTGACCGGCATTGGGCATGGTTTTTACGCTAACCCCGCCATGGTTTCCACAAAAAAGCTTCGGGTTGTCCACATTGGGTTGAAATGCCAGGGCGTGGATGTCGGCGTGGAAGCCGTTGCCGCAATAAGGCGAGCGCAGCCCGAAGGGCGTATTTTTGATCTTCTCGGTTCCCAGCAGCCGTGAGTTGCCATAAAAAACCGCATCGCCATCTACAGGCGACACTGCCAGCGCTATCCAATGCTGTGCAAAGTAGGTAAGTCCCGTCGAAAAACGAGTATCAATAATTTCCCACTTTCCTGATTCGTGAATGGCGATGTGTGCGCCAAGAATAGTTTTGCCTTTCATCTCGTGATGTCCCAAAATGTAGACGTACAACCTCTCGGGTGCTGCCGGAGAAACAGCCAGATTGATGCGTCGCACCACCAGCGAGTCGGGGAGGTTATCGATTTCAATACCTGTTTCCGGCCCGGTGAGTGGGTGCCAGGAAGTGCCACCATCTTTAGAAACAAAAATATCCTGACCCGAAGCATAAGCTACGTTTGCGTTGCCGGGTTTGTAGGCAATGCCGCGGGTATCGCGAAGTTCCTTATCAATATTTTTAAAAGTATTTTCCCACCGCACCACTTTTGCTGAGGCATTATTTGTTCGGATAACGCCGGAGGTGGTGGCTACCAAAATCTGATCGGGATTCAGCGGGTTGATCACCATTTTGCGGCACATGCCACCATCAGGAAAGAAGTCCAGAAAGTTGCCCGAGATGTCCTGCCAGGTGGCGCCATAATCATTGCTCCTGAAGATTCCTGTTGTGGGCAATGGGTTTATCTGTGCCCAATTTGGACTCCATCCGTCATCGATTCCGCCGTCGCCGTAGCCGGTACATACAAATAGCTGGCGCCGGTCGAAAGGATTGATGCAAACATCTGCCACGGACGTCGATGGTAGAAAATCAGTATTGACGCTGCTCCAGTTTTCGCCATCATCTTCGGTGCGCCATAGCCCGCCAAAGAAGGAGCAGCCGTAAATGGTCTGGTTCTCTACACCGTCATACATAGCGTCGAAACACAAACGGTTGAGTTGCCCCACGCCATAAGTATTGGAGCTGCTCACCGGATTGGGCATTCCCGAAGGCCCCAAAAAACGCCATTGCATGTTTTCGGTAGTAACGGAATTCGTGCCTGGCAAACGGGAATTATTCTGCGAAAGCAAGGGAGCAGATGTGGCAATGAGAAGAAAAAGTGAAGAGATTAGAATCGAAAATTTCAATGATTTCATAAATTAATAGCTTGGTAAGAAATGGTGCGTAGTTTGCAATAAGTATTCCTAAAATGTAACTTCTTGATAATGAATAGATATGCTCGTTTTCGCAAGTATTCTTAACAAACTTTTAATAATCGACCCAACTTTCCAGCGGGATAATTTATAATTTTGCACATTCAAAAAAAATCTATAGTATTGAAATTCAAACTTTAAACACTAACATAAAAATAACATGAGTAAGAAACAGGAAAAGTTCGTCTATTTTTTTGGCGACGGCAAAGCCGAAGGTGATGCTACGATGAAGAATCTGTTGGGTGGCAAAGGTGCCAACCTTGCAGAAATGAATTTGATAGGAGTACCCGTTCCTCCGGGTTTTACTATTACCACAGAGGCTTGTACCCTTTACAACGAAAAAGGAGCACGTTATATATTTGATATCATCACTGACGAAGTAAAGCAAGCTGTTGCCCGTGTGGAGAAGATTACGGGAACAAAATTTGGCGACAAAAACAATCCTTGTCTTTTGTCCGTTCGCTCCGGCTCCCGTGCCTCGATGCCCGGCATGATGGACACTGTCCTCAATCTGGGTTTGAACGATGAAGCCGTGAAAGGCATCGCTGCTAAAACCGGCAACGAACGTTTTGCCTGGGACTCATACCGTCGCTTTGTTCAGATGTTTGGCGATGTGGTGATGGGAATGAAACCGGATTCGAAACATGAAGAAGATCCCTTTGAGGTAATCATCCATCAGGTGAAAAAAGAGCGGAAAATAGAACGCGACCTCGATCTTACTTCTGATGATCTGAAAGACCTGGTCACTCGATTTAAAAAAGCTATCAAAGAAAAAACCGGTAAAGATTTCCCCACCGATCCATGGGATCAGCTCTGGGCTTCGATCAGTGCTGTGTTTGATAGCTGGATGAATAAGCGTGCGGTAGTTTACCGCCGTCTCAATCATATCCCTGCCGATTGGGGTACCGCCGTCAACGTACAAGCCATGGTATATGGCAACATGGGCGATAATTCTGCTACAGGTGTTGCTTTTACACGTGACTCCGCTACAGGCGAAAACCTTTTTAATGGCGAATATCTCATCGATGCCCAGGGCGAAGATGTGGTAGCCGGCATCCGCACACCACAGCAGATAACCAAAGAAGGATCGCTGCGCTGGGCTGCCCTGCAGGAGATTAGCGAAGAAGTTCGTAAACGGGATTTTCCCTCACTCGAAGAGGTGATGCCTGTGGTGTATAAGCAACTTTTTGAAACACAAAAAGCACTCGAAGATCACTATCGCGACATGCAGGATCTGGAGTTTACCGTACAGGATGGTAAGTTGTGGATATTGCAAACACGTGGTGGAAAACGCACGGGCGCTGCCATGGTAAAAATTGCCATCGACATGCTCGAAGAGAAAAAATTGAAAAAACGCGAAGCACTACTGAGCGTGGACCCCAATAGACTTAATGAGTTGCTCCACCCTGTTTTTGAAGAAGAAGCCATTCGGAATGCCAACGTCGTGGCCAAAGGATTGCCCGCATCGCCTGGTGCTGCCGCCGGACAAATTGTTTTTCATGCTGACGAAGCCGAAGAATGGGCTGCTAAAGGCAATAAGGTTGTGCTGGTACGTATTGAAACATCGCCCGAAGACCTTAGCGGAATGCATGTGGCAGAAGGCATCCTCACCGCTCGTGGTGGTATGACTTCACACGCTGCCGTTGTGGCTCGCGGTATGGGAAAATGCTGCGTGTCGGGTGCAGGCACAATTAAAATTAACTACAAAGAACGCACACTCGTAGCCGGTGGCAAATCTTTCAAAGAAGGCGACTGGATTTCGCTCAATGGCTCTACCGGTGAAGTGTATGAAGGACGAATTAAAACCATTGATCCTGACCTCAGCGGCGACTTTGGTAAACTTATGGACATGGCTGATCACTATTCGAAAATGGTGGTTCGTACCAATGCCGATACGCCAAAGGATGCTACGGTAGCTCGTAATTTTGGTGCACATGGTATCGGCCTTACCCGTACCGAGCACATGTTTTTTGAAGGCGTGCGTATCAAAGCAATGCGTGAGATGATCCTGGCTGATGACGAAGCCGGACGCCGCAAAGCACTCGAAAAACTGCTGCCCATCCAGCGTGAAGACTTCGAAGGAGTTTTTGAAGCCATGCACGACCTGCCCGTTACGGTTCGTTTGCTCGACCCGCCGTTGCATGAGTTTGTGCCTCACGACGAAAAAGGCCAACAGCAAATGGCTGAGATTATGGGTGTAAGTTTGGATGTGATAAAAGCAAAAGTGGAAGAACTGAGTGAAGTCAATCCCATGCTTGGTCATCGTGGCTGCCGTTTGGGCAATACTTATCCGGAAATTTCGGAGATGCAGACACGTGCTATCATCGAAGCAACACTAAATCTCAAGAAGCGTGGCGTTGTGACCAAGCCTGAAATCATGATTCCGCTCACTGGTACATTGCCCGAGATGAAGATGCAGGAAGACATTGTGCGCGAAACCATCGCCAAAGTGTTTAAAGAGAGAAACGACTGCATCGATTTTATGGTGGGAACCATGATTGAAATACCACGCGCTGCTCTGGTAGCTGATGAGATCGCTAAATCGGCCGAGTTTTTCTCCTTCGGTACCAACGACCTCACACAGATGACGTTTGGCTATTCGCGCGACGACGCTGGCAAATTCCTCGATGTGTATCTTAAGAAAGATCTGCTCGAAGTAGATCCATTCCAGGTAATCGATCAGGAAGGCGTTGGCCAGTTGATGCGTATGGCAGTGAAGAGAGGCCGCAAGACCCGCCCGAATATCAAGATCGGTATCTGCGGTGAGCATGGTGGCGAACCTTCGAGCGTTGAGTTTTGCTATACCCTCGGCTTCGACTACGTAAGCTGTTCGCCTTATCGCGTGCCAATTGCACGTCTGGCGTCGGCGCAGGCTCAGATAAAAGAAAAGATGCTGAAAAAAGCCAACAAAAAGAAAGACAAAAAAGCCGGTAAGAAAAAGGCAAAATAAAGTGGCCGGTTTTATTGACAAATAAATAGACAAAGGCTGCCGACGGAATTTCCGTGGCAGCCTTTGTTGCATTTTGAACCCTGGCTATTGTCGTTAATTTTCTTTAAATTGAAAGGCAGATAGAATAAAAAGTCGGAAATTTGTCGTTTGACTTTAAAACAAAGTGTAAGTTTGAACTTTTACAACTTGCTTCAAATATTTTTAATCCGAAAATTTTAAATACATCTTATCATGGATAAATCTTCAATGAACGAAAAGATCAAAAACCTTGTACGCAATCATCCCAAAGCACTTGTTAACATTGCGCGTCGTGAGATGATACGCGACTCAGTCGACAACCGCGAAGCAATGGTCTCGGAGTCGGGCGCTCTGGCCACCTGGACGCCACCGGAATCTACCGGTAGATCGCCCAAAGATACCGTGGTGGTAAAACGTGCCGAAAGCCAGGACAAAATCGACTGGTCGTCGCCCAACAACATACCAATCACCGAAGAAACTTTTGACATGCTCTTTGAGGATGCGCTGGCGATTCTTAGCAAAAAAGAGAGGATATATGAAACCGATCGTGTGAGTGGTGCCGACAGTAGTTATGCACTGCCCGTAAAAATGGTCTGTGACAAGGCCTTATTCTCTTTGTTTGTGGACAACATGTTTCGACCTATTCCTAAAGATATTAATAAAAGTATTTTTTATCAAAACGGCTTTCAGCTCCTGGCCTTGCCTTACGACAAACTCGAGAGCAAAAAATACGAAGGCCGTTTGCGTAAGATGCCCGACGGCAGCACCTCCGATATGGCGGTTGCAATGGATATGGATCGCAAGCTTGGTGTAATCATCGGCTCGGCCTATTGCGGCAGCATCAAAAAGTTATTTTTTACCGTGATGAATTTCCTGCTTCCTTTCGAAGGCATCCTGCCGCTGCACTGTTCGGCCAACGAAGGTCCTGACGGGAAATCAGCGCTGCTACTCGGATTGTCGGGAACCGGTAAAACCACCCTTTCGGCCGATCCCAGTCGTGCGCTGCTTGGTGACGACGAACATGGCTGGAATGACAACGGTATTGCCAACTTCGAAAATGGCTGTTATGCTAAGATGATCGACATCGATCCGTCGAAAGAGCCGGACATCTACGATGCTGTGATGCACAAAGACGATTATCTGAATCATGGTTCGATTGTGGAAAATGCTATGGTTTATCCTGATGGCACTTTCGATTATTACGACGATCGTTTTACCCCCAACTCACGTTCGTCGTATCTGCTTAAATATTTGAAAAACATCAAGGAGTCGTCGGTTTCCACACATCCGAGCACCATCCTTTTTCTCACCGCCGATGCTTACGGCGTGCTGCCTCCAGTTTCCCGTCTCGACGCAGATCAGGCCATGCTTTGGTTTTTGATGGGATATACCAGTAAACTGGCTGGCACCGAAACCGGTGTTACAGAGCCGCAGGCTACTTTCTCGCGTTTCTTCGGACAGCCTTTTATGCCAGCCAATCCCGATGTTTATGCCGATATGCTTGGTAAGAAAATGGAGAAACACAAAACACAGGTTTACCTTATTAATACAGGCTGGAGTGGCGGTGCATACGGCGTCGGAAAACGCATGGACATCAACCTGACACGCAAAATGGTAGATGCTGCTCTGAATGGTTCGCTTGCCAGTGTTGAATATGAATACGATGCGTTTTTCCATTTGAATGTTCCCAAATCATGCCCGGGAGTGCCGGCCGAAATTTTGAAGCCCAAAAATACCTGGGTCGACAAGCAGGCCTACGATACCAAGGCCAAAATGCTGGCTAAAAAATTCAGCGATGCTTTTGATAAAGCCTATGGTGATAAAAATATCAAACAAAGTGTTGTGAAGATGTGCCCCGGCAAATAAGCTGCGGTGCGGATACTCACAAAAACAAAAAGGTCGGCCTGGCAACAGCAGCCGGCTTTTTTGTTTATGTTGCAGGGTGCGGTTGATAATCGGTAAAATGATTTACGAATGACGATGAAGGATGTAGGAATTAAAAATTGAATGAATTCTGAATCTCGAATTTTAAATTTCAGCTCCAACGGGGCGAAATCAATTACCGGGAAATTGAATTTCGAATTTAAATTCTGAATTTTGCCAGGCGTATTTCCCAGATGTAAAGGATGGAATTTTATGAACCATCCAAAAAATATTTTGATTAATAACTACTAAAAAGAAATGAAGATGAATATAAAAGAAAATTTGAACAGATTGTGCAAAGAGATTCCTGAAACAGTGAAGCTGGTAGCGGTGTCGAAAACCAAACCAATAGAAACGGTGATGGAGGCCTACAATGCCGGACAACGGATTTTTGGCGAAAATAAAGTGCAGGATCTGGTTGAAAAACAGGCGCAAATGCCGGCTGACATCCGGTGGCATTTTATCGGACACCTGCAAAGCAACAAGGTGAAGATGCTGGTTCCTGTTGTGAGCATGATTGAAGCTGTGGACAGCCTGAAGCTGCTGCGCAACATCAACAAAGAAGCGAAGAAGGTACAGCGGCGCGTGCCTTGTCTGCTGCAGTTTCATATAGCCGAAGAGGATACCAAGTTTGGGCTTGACCTTGCGGAGGCTGAGGAAATATTGCAGAAGGTAAATCTGGCAGAGATGACGGGAGTGCAGATAGCCGGAGTGATGGGCATGGCCACTTACACTGACGACATGCAACAGGTTAGCCGTGAGTTTGCGCATTTGCATCGGATATTTAATGAGATAAAGACGAAATATTTCGCCGACGATTCTGCCTTTAGCGAGATCAGTATGGGCATGTCGGGCGACTATAAAATTGCCATCGCGCAGGGCAGCACCATGGTGCGCATAGGTAGCCTCATTTTTGGCGAACGCAATTACTAAATAGGTTATTGGTTGTCAGATTATCGTTATTTGTAGGTTTTCACACCGGCTACTGACGCTGGTTTTATTAGTTTTGAAGTCTGAAAAAAGCGTAGGTAATCATTATTAGCTAATGTCTGTTTTATGGTGTACGTGCTATTTGTAGTGGGATTTGTAATACTGATTGCTGGGGCAAACATTCTTGTTACGGGCGCCAGTTCGGTGGGCAAGCATTTTAAGATGTCGTCGTTGGTGATAGGTGCCACCATCGTGGCGCTGGGCACTTCACTTCCCGAGTTGATCATCAATGTTTTTGCGTCGGTGCGCGGGCAAACCGATCTGGCCATCACCAACGTGATGGGGAGCAACATCATGAATACGCTGCTGATCATTGGCATTACCGCAATGATACTTCCGATTATTCCCGGCCGCAAGGTCATGCGTACCATTGTTCCCATCAGCCTAATTGCTTCACTGGTGTTGGGATTGCTGGTTTATATTAATCTGGAGCCTTTAGCGGCTGGTCATGTCATCGATTTTCTGGAAGGGCTGGTGCTACTTGCGTTGCTGATAGGTTACCTGTTGTTCACCTATTTTTTTATACGCAAAACAGGCGACGAAGCTCAGCAAGCTCATGAAATAAAAGAATATGCTCTGTGGAAGTCGATGCTGATGATTGTGGTGGGCGTTGCCGGATTGTATTTTGGTGGCAACTGGGTGGTGAAAGGTGCCGTGCATGTTGCCGAATCTTTCGGGATGAGTCAGGCGCTGGTGGGGATAACTATTGTGGCGGTGGCTACTTCGCTGCCCGAGCTAATTACTTCGGTGCTGGCGGCAATGCGAAAAAATTCGGACATCGCTATCGGAAATGCTTTGGGATCGAACGTTTTCAATATTTTCCTGATTTTAGGGGTTAGCGCAATGATTAATCCGCTGCCATTCAGTGCCACCTTGAGCATCGACCTTTGGGTGATGATTCTCTCCAATCTGGTGGTGGTGTTTTTCGTTTGGGTAGGGCGTGGCAAAAAGATCACCCGTCTGGAGGGTGCGTTGATGGCTTCGATTTACGTTGCGTATATTATTTGGTTATTGATGACGCATTGAGACAATCCAAAAAAAATTTTGGCAGCAGCCATTGTTTTAAACTAATTCCCTGATCTTTTTTTCAAAGTCGGGATGGCAGAGAAAATTTATGAATTTTCTCTGCCTGCTGATTTACGAATATTCTCTACTGCTCCGGTGTAATCCATCCTCCACCAAGTGCCTGGTAAAGGTTGATGTAGGTCGAAAGATATAGTTGCCGCAGTTGCGACATCTCCACCTGCACCTGAAAAAGGGTGCGCTCGCTTTCGAGCACTTCCAGGTAGGATGTCTCACCGCCATCATATCGCTCGTTGGAGAGCATAGAGGCATTTTTGGCAGCAGTCAGTTCTTGTTCTTTTATCAGATATTGTCTGCCGTAGGTTTCGATGGCCACGAGTGCGCTTTCCACTTCAGCGAAAGCCTGCAACACCGTAGCTTCGTATTGGATTCCGGCCTCGGTGATGCGTTCTTTTTCTATTTCAAAACGGCGCTTGTTTTTGCCAAAATTAAACACAGGTCCCAGTAAACCGCCACCCACCGACCAGGCCGCGCCACCGCTGGTGAGCGTGGAGAGATCGCTGCTGGCCAGTCCAAGTAACCCGGTGATGCTGATGGAAGGAAAGCGCAGTGCTTGCGCCATGCCAGCTCTGTCGTATTGCGCCCGTAGAAGTTCGTCGGCTTGCGCAATGTCGGGACGGCGCAGCAGCAGCTCCGAAGGCAATCCCGGCGGAATTTCAGGTGGCAGGGATTGTTGCATGAGTGGTTGTCCGGTAATGATTGTGTCGGGATTGCGTCCCAACAGAAATGACAAAGCATTTTCTGTTTGTGCAATGGCCCGCTCGTATTGTGGCAATGCGCCGGCGGCTACCGCCAGTTGTATCTGTGCCTGGTTTAGGTCGATGCCTGCTACCACTCCTTCGTTAAAACGTTGTTGGATGATGTCGAGCGAACCTTCGCGGGTTTGCACCGTTTGCTGGGTTATCTCAATTCGCTCCTGATAATCGAGAAGCTGAAAATAAACGTTCACCACTTCTGTAATGATGGCAATTTGGACAGCCTGGTGACCATATTCCGTGGCCAGTAGCTCGGCGCGTGCGGCAGCAGTAGCGTGTCGGAATTTTCCCCAGAAGTCGATTTCCCATTGTAGGTTGGCAGCACCATAGAAAAAGCTGACGGGATCGCTGGTTTTTTGAGCGCCCAAAAAGTTGCCGTGCGTGGCGCTGACATCGTAGCCAATACGCGGAAATGCGTCGGCACGGGTGTAACCCACTGCCAGTCGTGCTTGTACCACGCGGCTGGCAGCTATGCGGACGTCTGTATTTTGTCGGAGCGCTTGCGCAATGAGGGTGTCGAGCACCGGGTTGTCGAAGAGTTCCCACCAGCGCAGGTTATAGGCCGTGTCGGCAGTAGCCTGATCAAAACGATAAGCGGCAGGGATGCCGGGTGCCGGTTTTTGGTATTTCGGTCCTACCATACAGCCGCTCATCAGCACCACGGTCAGCACAAGGGTTATAATAATTTGTCGTTGCGTATTCATGCCTGTGTTGTGTTACGATTTTATAGTCTGCTCTTCGGCGTTTAATTTATCTCTCTTCTTTTCGTAGCCGGCCAGTTTTCCTATCAAAATATAAAGCATTGGATAGAAAAGTACGCCAAGTACCGTGGCTAATAACATTCCGCCGAATAAAGTCATACCCATCACCTTGCGGGCTTCGGAGCCGGCACCACTGGCTACCAGCAGTGGCAGGATGCCCAGGATAAAGCTGAAAGCAGTCATGAGGATGGGGCGGAAACGCAGACGAGCGGCAGCCATGGCTGATTCGTACAGCGACAGTCCCTCCTGGAATCTTAGGTTGGCAAATTCGATGATAAGGATGGCGTTTTTGGCAGCCATTCCGATAAGCATCACCAGCGAAATTTGCGCGAAGACATTGTTTTCATAGCTTTCGCTAAATATGCGTGCAATGAGCAAGGCGAGCATTGCTCCCAGCAAAGCGAAAGGCGTCCCCAGCAGAATGCTCAAAGGCAGCGACCAGCTCTCGTACTGTGCCGCCAAAATGAGGAAGACGAATAGCAGTGAGAAGAGAAATACGACGTTGCCGGTACCGGAAGCTTTTCGTTCCTGATACGACATGTTGGCCCATTCGTAGCCCATATCGGCGGGCAGTATTTGGGCAGCTACCTCTTCGAGCGCATCGAGCGCCTGGTCGGAACTATAGCCGGGGGCTGGGTTGCCGGTAAGCTCGGCAGAGCGATAGAGGTTGAAACGGTTGGTGAAGTCGGGGCCGGAGATTTTCTTAACATCTACAAATGCCGAAAGTGGTATACTTTGACCCTTATTATTCTTTACAAAAAACAGATTGATCTGCTCTTCATTGATACGGTATTCGGGCTGCGCCTGCACATAAGTTTTGTAAAGACGCCCAAAACGGTTGAAGTCGTTTACGTAAGCGCCGCCCAGGAAAGCTCCGATGGTAGTGTAAACATCGTTGAGATTAACACCTGCCTTGAGAATCATATCGCGGTCGAGGTCGACATAACGCTGCGGGGTGCTGGCACTATAGGTTGTAAAAATGTTGGCAATTTCGGGTCGTGCAGAGGCGGCCCGGATAAACTGCATACTTTGTTCTGCCAGGTAATCGGGTGTGCCGCCACCTTTGTCCTGTAGCACAATCGAAAATCCAGAGCCACTTCCCAGCCCCGGGATAGCGGGTGGTCCCATGGCAACAGCTTGCGCTCCCATAACACCTTCCAGTTTTTTATTTACTGCACGCACTATCTCCAGAGCCGTTCTTTTGCGATCGCTCCAGTCGGTAAGCGATACAAACATAAAACCGGTATTGCTTGACAATGCTCCGGAGATAAGACTGTAACCAGCGGCGGAGGTAACATATTCCACTTCCTCAAACTCCATGAGCATCTCTTCGATTTCACGTGTAACCACATCCGAACGCTGCAGCGAGGCTGCGTTGGGAAGTTGGATATTGACCATAAAATAACCCTGGTCTTCTTCGGGGATGAAGCCTCCCGGAACACCTTTTCCTACAAAAACCAGTGCCACCACAATGATGAGGATGTATATGGCGCCGCGTTTCATCTTGCGGGCAAAGTGTCCGGCAAAGGTGGTGTAAGAGTCGGTGGTTTTATCGAACACACGGTTGAAGCCGGCGAAAAATTTGCCAAGAAGTCCTTTGTAAGGTTTGGGGTTGCGTAGTAAAAGGGCACAAAGTGCCGGGCTGAGCGTGAGCGCGTTTAGTGCTGAAAATAGCACAGAGATAGCTACCGTGATGGCAAACTGTTGGTAGAGTCGTCCGGTGATGCCGCCCATAGCCGCTACCGGAAGAAATACGGCCACCAATACCAGTGTGGTGGCAATTACCGGTGAGGTAACTTCACGCATGGCTTTGTTGGTGGCATCTATCGAATTCATGCCGTTTTGGATATTTACTTGTACGGCTTCTACCACCACAATAGCATCGTCCACCACGATACCGATTGCAAGCACCAAACCAAGTAGCGAGAGTACGTTGATGCTAAATCCCAACAGAGGAAAAGCGATAAATGCACCAATGAGCGATACCGGAATAGCGATGGTGGGGATGAGCGTTGCCCGCCAATCCTGGATAAATAGAAACACTACCAAAACTACCAGCAGCAATGCAATGATGAGGGTTTCGAAAATCTCTTTGATGCCGGTGGTGATGGCTCTGGTCGAGTCGAGGGAAACGGTGTAGGTGATGCCTTCCGGAAATGTTTTTGATAATTCATCCATGCGTTTGCCCAGGTTTTCAGCAATCTCAACGGCGTTGGAGCCGGGAGCCTGATAGATCATAAACATGCCGGAATTTTTACCATTCAACCGCGTAAAGGAATTGTAGGATTCAACACCAAGCTCTATTGAGGCCAGGTCACGGATTTTAATCTGAGAGCCATTTTCGTTGATGCGTACCACTATGTCGCCAAACTCCTCTTCCGATTTCAATCGCTCGGGTAAGCGCACGGTATAGGTAAATTCCGTGCCTGGTGGTGCTGGTTCAGCGCCAAACTTACCACCCGGAACAATGACACTTTGCGATCTGATGGCATTCACAATTTCCGGAATGGTAACGTCGAGCGAAGCAAGCCGGTCGGGTTTTACCCAGATGCGCATGGAATATTCGCTCGATCCCAACAAATCTACACGTCCTACGCCAGGCTCACGAGCCAGGATGTCCTTTATATTAATGGCCATGTAATTGCCAAGAAATTGTTGGCTGTATTGATCGTTGTCGGCGCTGAGCGTGATGGCAAGAATAGGAAAAGCAAACGATTTCTCCGTTTTCAATCCATATTGTTTTACCGATTCCGGTAGCTTGGGTGTAGCCGACGAAACGCGATTTTGGGTAAACACGGTATTCATGTCCGGGTCGCTGCCAATATCAAAAGTGATCTGCAACGACATTGTGCCGTCGTTGGCGTTGACGGATTTCATATAAAGCATGTTATCCACACCATTCACCTGCTGCTCGATGGGCATGGCCACCGATTGCTCCACGTTGATAGCGCTTGCGCCGGTGTATGAGCCGACCACCGAAACCATTGGCGGAGCAATGTCGGGATATTGTTCGGTAGGAAGTTGCGTAACAAATACCAACCCCACCACCATGATTACGATGGCGATCACCATGGCTAAAATAGGACGCCGTACAAATAAGTTACTTTTTTCCATCGTTGTTGTTGTTAATTTCTTCCACCTTCGATTGATATGTAACCAGCTGCGGATCGACCTTTCTGCCGCTTCTCATCTTTTGTAGCCCTTCTATTACTACTAATTCATCGCCTTGCAGCCCCTCGGTAATCACCGCATAATCATTATAAAAGGAACCTTGCTTCACGGATCTCACTTCTATTTTAGAGCTGTCGTTTACAATAAACACACTGTATTGTCCCTGTAATTCGTTGAGCGCTTTAAGCGGAATAACGGTGGACTGTGGCCCAAACCCTACTCTTGCTTTTATGCGTGCAAATTGTCCGGGGCGCAGTAGTTTGTCGGGATTTGCAAAAGAAGCTTGGAGCAAAATGCTTCCGGTAGAAGGATCTACCTGCCGGTCGATAAAGTTGAGCTTTCCGGGTTCAGGATAAATGCTTTGGTCGGCTAAGATGAGTCTGAGGGCTTCAGGAGCAACGGCGCTTACTTCATTGTCCTTTATACTTTTAAGGTGCCGGGCATAGTTGAGGTATTCCTGTTCGCTCAGAAAAAATTCTACTATCACCTCATCAATATTAGAGATGTAGTTGAGTACAACAAGGTTGGGGCTTCTGCCTACAAGGTCGCCTACTTTGGCCATTGTTTTTCCAATAATTCCGTCGATGGGCGCTTTGACGAGCGAATAGCCAAGCTCGATATCGGCTGATTCCAGGTTGGCTTCGGCAGCTTCAAGGGTAGCCTGTGCTGCGTCGCGTTGTGCCACGGCAGCGTCCAGATCGCGCTGGCTCACAGCATTGTTGGCGGCCAGTGGTCTGATGCGTTTCAGGTCGCTCTCGGCTTTGGCAAGCATGGTTTTGGCCTGAGCAACACCGCTCATCTGCGCAGCTACTCTGGTCTTCAATGGCAGCGGGTCGATGGTGTAGAGCAATTGCCCTTTTTTCACGAAAGTGCCTTCTTTAAAATGTATGGCTTCCAGCACACCTTCTACGCGGGCGCGAATAGCGATATCCTGTAACCCATAAATCTGACCGACATAGTTCTGATAAATGGATACATCGCGGCGTTCGACCTTTACAACCTGTACTTTTGGAGGTGGCGGTGGCGAGGCGTCGTGGCGGTTGCAACCGTTGGCAAGCAACATAATGATAGGTAAAGCCAGGAGCGCGATGTGGCTCCGGCGCAGAGTGAAATGTTTCATATCGATGTAGTTATTAATATCCAATGCCCTTAGCAACCTTTACGTGTTGCATTTTGAATTTCATAGCTCAGGAAAGTACAGGCTTTCCTTTTAGTGGAGGCAAAAGTAGTAAACTTGTGGTGATGAGAAAAAATAATAGCGCACGAACTGGCTTTTATCAGCAGCGTGCGCTATTATGTTTGATAAAGTATCTCTATTACTTCTTCTTGTTGTAAAAGTTGGTGCTTTCAAAGATTTTGTCGGCAGATTTGGCGATGAAACCTGAATAGAGTTTTTCATCGTTGTCGGGATAGCGACGTGCAAATTCGTAGTAGCATCCTGGAATCCCGTGCGTGCCTTCTTCGAAATCCACAGCTACCACCTCCGATTTTATGCTTGATTGCTCAAGGAGTTCTGCCGGCGTACCTTTTATCTCGCCACCTGCATCGTTCATTTGAAAGCCGTTTTTCTTCAAAAACTCGTTTACTTTCTCCACGGTGTCATAGTGCTTCAGGTAGTTGACACTAACGGTGAAGTGGTTGGCACAGAAGCCATAAACGTAAAGCCAGGCTGCGTATTCCGACTCATCGCGCAACTGTTTGTACACCTCAAATGAAGGTGTTCCCCAAAGATTGCCGGCAAAGATCAGCTCGTCGGATTTTAATTGAGCCGCCGGAATTTTATCGATGGCAGCTTTCACAGCTTTTTGCAATTCAGGGCTGAATTCTTCGGTCTTCAGCTCACTGATAAAAACCCGCGGTGCCATTTGGTCGCTCTTGTGCTCGTAGTGGCGGGCAAATAGTTTCTTGGTTTCAAACTGATATTCGCCTTTGGGTTCGTAGCCGGCCTCAACGAAAGGGCGTGCTATTACATCGATGTTTACCCGTGGATCGTTAAAGGTGCGAAGAGCGATGTGGTCGTTGTGGACTGTTTCGCCCGAAGCTTCAAAAAGATTGTGAATCTTTTGTACCGAAGGGTTTATTTCGGTATAACCTTTCCAAAGTTTTTCAAAAATTACTTCTTTTTTCATCATATTATGGGTTTTTAAATTTTTCATTAGTTGATAAATGCAGTAGGGGCGGAGTGTTATCAAAACATTCCATCCAAAAACTCTTCGGTAGCTACGTTTTTGAAATAGTGCTGCAGGTTTGTGCTTTGCAGCCGCTGCTTGATGGCCTGGCGATCGTGCGGCACGTTTTCGAGCAGATGCTCAATGTCAGCGGTATCGAGCAGGCTGAAATAGTCGCCGAAGATTTTTATCTTTTCGATGGTGCCATTTTTTACCTCCAGGTTAAATTCGATGTTACCGCCCTCGGCTTTTATCTTTCGTTGAAAATTATAGCGGGGCGAGTAACCAAAATTCCATTCGCGGGTGCGGTATTTCTGGTCGGCAAGCTGGTTTATTTTTTTAATATCATCTTCCGTAAAACGGGTAATTTCCATTTCAGGATGTGATTGCCGGATATGTTCGAGGATTAGATTTTTGAAAGTAAGCACATCCATAGGTTTCTTCAGATGGCTGGCAATGTTGGTTACGCGGCTGCGAACCGACTTCACAGCTTTATCTATAAACTTATGCGGATCTACTTTCAGAGCGCTGCTCAGATCGGTAAGTTGTGATGAGAACAACAGCGTGCCGTGGTGCAGCACACGATTTTTATAAACATGTTCGGCGTTGCCCGAAAACTTTTTCCCTTCTATGGTCAGGTCGTTGCGGCCTTCGAAGCGTGCATCGATGCCTATTTTTTGCAAGGCTTCCAGGATGGGCTTTGTAAAGCCACGGAAATCGACCAACTCATCGGTTTGCCCATTGCGGATAAAGGTAAAGTTGATGTTGCCCAAATCATGAAAAACGGTGCCTCCGCCAGTGATTCGTCGCACCACCGGGATGTTATGCTGATCGACATACTCCAAATTTATTTCAGCCAGCGTATTTTGGTGCTTGCCCACGATGATGCAGGGATCATTGCGCCAAAGCATAAAAATATCGTCGTTAAATTCGCGTAAGCAATACTCTTCGGCGGCGATATTAAAATAAGGATCGGTGTGTTCTCTTTCGATACAACGCATTCGTTACGGGTTTTAATAAGGCGGCAAAATTACCCGTAAATGTAATGGATAGCGAAGTAAGGTTCAGATTTAGAAAACTTTAACATGCAATTTACGGCTATCATTTGGAAGAGAAGGCGGAGAATAAATTCCAAATTCCAAACTGCGGAAGAGTTTGGCTTTTGAGATTAATTTGGATATTGATTTAGTAAGATTTGGGGTTTCCCCTAATCCTCATCGCTGATGTCCTGAATATCTTCCTCGCCGCCGGCAATGGTATCGTCATCATCATCTTCGCTGCCACCGCCGGAATCCTGATTCTCGAGTTTTTCGAGTTCCTCCACCGAGTCAACTTTTACGTTAACACGGATCATGTAGCTGGTATCTTCAGTGTCGATGGTGATCACATGGAAAAATTCATTATTTCCTTTGTTCACGCGCAGCACATGGTTTCCCCAGCCATCAGGATATTTTGCCCGGATAGCTTCTTTTACCTCATCGGAGATAGTGTCGATGTTTTTGATCACCCTTTTTTTTTCCGTTTTCTTTTCCATTTCACAAAGAAAATTATTTAAACAATCGATTTTTAATATTTCATTGCATCAATGCCTTTTTCTCAAAATGGCGCGGCAAATATAACAGCGTGTTTTTGAATTAAACAAGAAGAAAATAAAAATATTGCTAAAATGTTTGTCTTTCGATGTGGAGAAGCCGCTATCTTTGCGGGTTTTACCCGAAGATATGCAGATTGAATTTTCGCTTTTCATACAAACACACGAAAAATTAGGGATGCTGCTTCACCCTTATCTGATAAGAGGCGGCGGCAAACATTATTATACCATTCACGACAGGCTTTCGGTGGAGAAAAGTCGCAATTATCGTGGCAAACTGGCGCCGCACGAAGAAGAGATCATCAGCCTTACCGAAAACTACTCTGACCGAAATCTGGCGAAGCGCTTTACCAAGGCTACTGCCCACACCTATCTCGAGCGGCTTACCGATGGCTACATCGCACAGTTTGTGCGACCTTACATCGAAAAACAGATGAACCAATGTTTGGAGCTGGCGCGCCTAAACAAAATTCCTGTGTTTATTAGGGAAACAAAAAATGTGGTCTATAAAGATGATTTTGTGCTTGTAGCACAAGAGCCAGCCGAGGTAATCTTCAATTTTATAAAACTTAAAAATGAAACACGCTATTATCAAAATATCAGCCATGAGGGGCGCAGCGTCCACCTTACAGGCGGCGACGGCCTTATTTTAACAGATAGTCCTTGCTGGCTTTTGCTCAACAAAACGTTGTATCATTTCCGCCAGCAGGTGGATGGCCGCAAGCTTGCTATCTTTTTTAATAAAGAATTTATCAGTGTGCCGCCGGTGCATGAAAAGCGTTATTACAGCACTTTCGTGAAAAAGTGCATTCGCGACTTTCCGGTCATCGCGCAGGGTTTCCCGGTGCGGCATCAGCAGCCCGAAAAGTACCCGATGCTCACACTCGATTTGGATATAGAAGGTTTGCCTTCGCTTTTCTTACAATTTAAATATGGCGATCAAATCCTAAAATCGCAGAAAGGGAAGGTGAAAGTTGTAAATTTTTCGCAAGAAGAAGATGCGTATGCTTTCGATTTTTTTTATCGGGATGTAAATTGGGAGGCTGAAACAGTGTCGTTTTTGGAAAGCCTCAGGTTAAAAAATGTGTATGAAAATACCTTCCAGATAGATTCAGAGCTTTCGCCACATCGGGTGGTCAACTGGCTCAACGAACATTCTACGACGCTGAAACAGCAGGGTTTTCTGCTTTCGCAGGAGATCGGAAACATTACTTATTACACAGATTCGACGGAGATTGTGGTGCGTGGCGACGAAAGCCAGGATTGGTTTGATGTGCATGCGGTGGCGCGTTTTGGTAAAAATTTTGAGATACCGCTGGTGCAGCTGCGCAAGCATCTGCTCGAAGGTATCCGCGAATACCGCCTTCCCGACGGGCGTGTTGCAGTGTTGCCGGAGTCGTGGTTTGCCGATTTCAGCGATCTGCTGACCTTTGGCCAACGCGAAAAAGATGTTATAAGAGTGCGCAAGTGGCACGGCTCTTTGCTTTCGGCACTTTCTATCGGTGGCTTCGATGGTGCTAAACGACTGACGGCGGCCGGGAATTTGCCGCCAGACACAGCGCCGCCCGATCCTCCCGAAGGATTGCAGGCACAGTTGCGCAGCTATCAGTTGGAGGGTTTTCGGTGGCTCGACTTTCTGCGAAGAAAACATCTGGGCGGATGCCTGGCCGACGATATGGGATTGGGGAAAACGTTGCAAGCGCTTACCTTGCTGCTGAACTATATTGGCAAAACCACAAAGCTGATAACAGTAGCGCCGCCGTCAACGGACGGACAGCTTGATTTGTTTGCTTCGGCTGATGAGCAGATCGCTACGGGCAAACCTTCGCTTGTGATCATGCCGGCCTCGCTTATCCACAACTGGCAGGCTGAAATCCGGAAATTTATCCCGCACATCAGTTACCTTACCTACACCGGGTCACAGCGCCACGATTTGTTGCCGTATTTTCCGCATGCACACCTGGTTCTTGCCACCTACGGAACCATCCGCAACGATTTTGATGAACTTTCAAGGTTCGATTTTGGATACATCATCCTCGACGAAAGTCAGGTGATAAAAAATCCGGCTTCCAAAATGGCGCGTGTCATTTTCAGGCTCAAAGCCGATCACCGTGTGACACTCAGCGGCACGCCCATCGAAAATTCGCTTTCCGACCTTTGGTCACAGATGCATTTTCTTAACCCCGGTCTGCTGGGCGAGCATGCTTTTTTCAAACGATTTTTTGCAACGCCCATCCAAAAACATGATGACCGCAAAAAGCAGGAAAAGTTGCAGCAGCTCATCCGGCCTTTTATTTTGCGCCGTACCAAACGACAGGTCGAGAAAGAACTGCCGGAGCTTAGCCAGGAATACATCTATTGCGAGATGACGCCCGAGCAGGAGCAGGTGTACCAGCAGGAAAAAGCCAAAATCCGCAACTTTATTCTCGACAATATCGAAAAACAAGGCGTCGGCAAATCGGCTATCGTCGTGCTAAAAGCGCTCACCCGTTTGCGGCAGATAGCCAACCATCCCGTTCTTACCGATAGTGACTATCAGGCGGGATCAGGAAAGTTTGATGAGGTGGTGTGGAACATCGAAACGTTGATTGCTGAAGGTCATAAAGTGCTCGTTTTTTCATCGTTTGTAAAGCATCTGCGCATTTTCACTGATTATTTCGACAGAAAAAAAACCGGATATTCGTTGCTAATAGGAAGCACCCACGACCGTGCAGCTGCCATCCGTAGTTTTGAGGAGGGTGATAAGCGAAATATTTTTTTTATCTCGCTCAAAGCCGGCGGCACGGGGCTTAACCTCACGAGTGCCGAATATGTGTTTCTACTCGATCCATGGTGGAATCCGCAGGCGGAGCTGCAAGCCATCAGCCGCGCGCATCGTATCGGGCAAACCCGCCATGTGATGGCCTATCGTTTTATCACCGTCGGCACCGTGGAAGAGAAAATTATGCAGCTTCAGCAGAAAAAATCAAAACTTGCCGATATCTTTATCAATACCAACAATCCGCTTAAAGCGATGACGGTGGAGAATGTTACGGATTTAATTTCTTAGGTAAAAAAAACATCTGACAAAAAACAAATGCCGTTAGATTTGTTATTTTAATAAACCATCAGAAATGGCGGAGGCTGCGGCATAAATATTTTGGAGCTGCTCGATAATTTCATTTTTGATAATTTGACCAAACTATGCAGGAACATTATTGATACGATTCTATTTTAAAATGAAAAAACACCTTTTAATAATATTGCTATTGATATTGCTGGTGGGATTTGGTGCATCCTGCAGCCGGCAGATCGTAATGATGCCGGGCGCTTCGGATAAGGATGGCCGCTACGACACCGAATATCCCGGACCGGCTTTTGGGCGTGCACTCGATAATATTAGCGAAAGCGTCCTCAAAATGTATTGCCTGGCCGAGTACGACCGGTATTACATCGATACAGCTATATTTTTTACACAATCTGATCTGGCTGCAGGGATGCTTCAACGGCGAACAACAATGCGTACCAATTTCAGCGAGTCGGTGCATGGCAGCGCCACACTCCTGCGCAACAGTGGTGACCGACTGGTGTTGCTTACCTGCGCCCACATTTTCGATTTTCCTGACACCGTAATCTCCTATTACGAACCGCTGACTCCCAATACGGCGGCGGGCATCGAAAGTGTTGCCATCAAGCGTAGGCAAACACAGTTTATCCAGGAGCACTCTGTGACCGAACCCTTCGACATTATTGCCATCGACTATGATTTGGATATCGCTTTTCTGGGTACAAAAAGTGAGCGTTTGACAAATGACAAATTGCCGGCCTTTGATTATGCTGCGGGCGACGACCGGATGCTCGACCGGGGTAGCGTGGTGTATGTATTTGGTTTTCCATCCGGTTTTCAGATGGTGAGCCGTGGCATAGTTGCCAACCCAAACATCGGCAAAAAGGGTGTGTTTTTGTTGAGTGCCAATTTTAATGAAGGCATAAGCGGCGGTACGGTGCTCGCCATGCGCGACGGACAGTCGAACCTGGAACTGGTGGGCATAGCCAAGTTGGCTTCCGCTTCCTTCATCAATATTATCAAACCAGAATACGATAGCCACCAGCAGCGCTACAATTCAAACCTGCCCTATGAGGGGCAACTTTTTGTAGAACAACAACGCACCCTCAACTATGGCGTCACCTTCGCCGTTTCTATTCTTACCATACGCGATTTTTATCTCCTCAACCGGCGGCGGTTTATCGCTTCGGGTTACAGTCTCGACGATTTCTTCTCGTCGGGTACGCGCAAGAAAAGGCTGGAATAATGGTTGACCCTTTTCAGGAGATCAAACAGCTATCTTTGCAAAAAATAACTGCTTTACGCAATGAATACACAAAAGCCACTGGCTGAGATGCTGCGTCCTGAAACGCTCGAAGGCTATATCGGTCAGGAACATCTGCTGGGCGAAGGAGCCATTTTGCAGCGCAGCATCCGGTTGGGCAACCTGCCCTCGATGATATTGTGGGGCCCACCCGGCGTAGGAAAAACTACGTTGGCCTACATTATTTCAAAAACACTAAACAGGCCTTTTTATACCCTTAGCGCCGTAAACTCAGGCGTGAAAGAGGTTCGTGCTGTCATCGAAAAAGCCAAAGATGAACCTGGTGCCATCTTGTTTATCGACGAAATACATCGCTTCAGCAAGTCGCAGCAGGATTCGTTGCTTGGTGCGGTGGAAACGGGAGTAATTACGCTGATTGGCGCAACAACCGAAAACCCTTCGTTTGAGGTTATTTCGCCATTGCTCTCGCGCTGCCAGGTTTATATCCTAAAATCGCTTGACGAAAAACATCTGAAGAGAATGCTCGAAAGTGCGCGGCTTTATCTTGGTGAATCGCTGGGGCGGGATATCCATATTGATGAGGACGAAGCGCTGCTGCGTGTTTCGGGAGGGGATGCCCGTAAGCTTTTTAATGCCATTGAACTTGTGGTAAAAGCAATGCTCAGCGAATCGGAAATCCGCATCACCAACAGCCTGGTGCTCGATACCATTCAGCAAAACATCGCCATGTACGACAAAGGCGGTGAGCAGCATTACGATGTGATTTCAGCCTTCATCAAAAGTATCCGCGGAAGCGATCCCAATGGAGCCGTGTATTGGCTTGCACGCATGATTGCCGGAGGTGAAGATCCTAAATTTATTGCCCGCCGGCTGGTGATTCTGGCCAGCGAGGACATTGGCAATGCCAATCCCAATGCGCTACTGCTTGCCAACACCTGCTTCGATGCCATCAGCAAAATCGGCTGGCCCGAAGGGCGTATCATTCTCTCACAAACGGCTGTTTATCTGGCTACTTCGCCCAAAAGTAACGCCACTTACATGGCCATCAACGAAGCGTTGGCGTTGGTCGAAAAAACCGGCGACCTGCCCGTGCCGCTGCATCTGCGCAATGCGCCCACTAAACTCATGAAAAATATTGGCTATGGCAAAGAGTATAAATATGCCCACGCCTACGAAGGTAATTTCGCGCTGCAGGACTTCCTTCCCGACAAGATCGCAAACACCCGTCTGTATGATCCCGGCAAGAATGCCCGTGAAGAAGAAGTGCGCAAGTGGCTGCATGCAAGATGGAAAGGAAAATACGGATATTAAGAAGTCGGTAGTCGGCAGAGATGAGAGGTGAGAAATGAGTTGCGAGCCAAAAAAAAAGTTGCATGTCATCAGAATTCTTACTCTCGTCCATAGCTTCTTGTGGTTTGTACACGCACTTTGCCGTTCAGTTTATGCTGGTTTCGACTTGGTTCGACTACGCTCACCAACCGACGCTCACCAGCCACCGCTCACCAGCCGACGCTCAACCACCACCTGAGCTGCATTTATTTTTGCAGGCTTAACCTGCCTTTATCCTTTAAATATTTAAGTGATTGAACAGGCACAGCCTGTAAAAATAGACCGGGCGAGGTAAAGCCCCGCCCAAACTCCGTCCGTCCAAAACCTTCGATTCGCACTCCACGTATGCTATTTGCGCCAAGCGCCACGCGCCATGCACAACCTGGGGCGACATCCGATTTTAAATTTCAATTCAACGATCTAAAAAACACACACAGGCACAGCCTGTAAAAATAGACCGGGCGAGGTAAAGCCCCGCCCAAACCCCATCCACCCAAGTCTTCGATTCGCACTCCACGTATGCTATTTGCGCTAAGCGCCACGCGCCATGCTTCAGACACGACCAGAAAATTTTTAAAAAAAATGTTAATCATCTCATTTGCTTCATTACATTTGCTGGCTAAAGCATAATACAATAGTGTCAATAAATACTTTTGGGCGACTCTAAAAAGATCATCAATTAATACTTGTGAAATGAAGCAAAAATTACTACTAACCCTGCTATTTCTGCTCGGTGTTTCAATCCTTAATGGACAGGAACTTACGGTTTCGGGGCGGGTTACCTCTGCCGACGATGGGTTGGGAATACCCGGCGTGTCGGTTTATATCAAAGGTACCTACAGCGGCACCATCACGGATGTGGAAGGAATCTATACACTTGCAGGTGTTGCTCCTGCCGACACATTGGTTTTTAAGTTTATGGGTTTTTTTACCGCTACCGAAAAAGTAGGCGCACGTTCCAAAATTAGCGTGGTGCTCACACCTGAGGCAGTAAACATCGAAGGGGTGGTGGTGACGGCGCTGGGCATAAAACGCGAAAAGCGGGAGATAGGCTACACCACCCAGAGCTTTGAAGGTGCCACGCTCGAAAAGTCCAACTCATCCAACGTATTATCGGCGCTTAGCGGGCGCTCAGCGGGAGTGCAGATTTCGTCGCCCGACGGTGTGGAAGGTGGCACCACACGTATCGTTATTCGTGGCAACAACAACCTCACCACCGACAACCAGCCCCTCATCGTGGTGGATGGTGTGCCACTCGAAAATCAACCCGGCCTCACCGACATCGGTCGCGGTCAGGACTGGGGATCGGCCATCAACAATATCAATCAGGCGGATATAGCCGAAATGAACATTTTAAAAGGACCTACAGCTTCCGCTTTGTACGGATCGAAAGGAGCCAACGGCGTGGTGCTGATCACCACCAAGCGCGGCAAAAAACAAAAAGGTCTTGGCATCAGCTACAGCTACAACTACAAAATTATCAACCCTTACCGCTATCGTTCTGTGCAGAACGTTTATGGTGGCGGTGGCCCGCTGACGCTCTCGGAGCCGCAATTTCAGCAGGACAGCTCGGGTACCTTTTTGTATCCGGCCAACTCGCACACCAACAATGGTCCCTTCGAGAAGCCTACCTCTGAGCTCTTCGGATATTATGGCAGTTCCGTTTCATGGGGACCAGAAATGAACGGCCAGATGGTAAAATGGTGGGATGGAAAAATGCGTCCCTGGTCGCCACAACCCGACAATCTGAAGTCATATTTTGGCGATGGCAGCAGCGGCACGCACAATGTTGCCTTTTCCGGTGGCAGCGACATGGGAACTGTCCGTGTGTCGTTTACGCGTACCGATCATAAACCCATCATTCCCAATAGCAACTACGATCAGACTACCGTAAACCTGGGTTCAAGCATCAACATCTCTCAAAAACTAAAAGCCGACGTAGCCATTTCCTATATCAATTACAACCGGCTGAACAGCCCTAACATTGGCGAGTCGTTCAGTTCCTTCAGCAAGGCATCGCTCTATTCGTGGCCGCGCAGCTGGAAAGGCATCGAATCTAAGAACTATGCCAATCCCGATGGCAGCCGCAACGATTGGGGCGGCAACTATCCGTTCGAGTATATTTCGCCCTACAACTGGTGGGAATTTTACAACAACAACACGACGCTTTCGCGCGATAAACTCATCGGCTCTTTCGGGCTTAGCTGGGAAATTACCCCTTGGCTAATAGCTTCCGGACGGCTTGGCCTCGACCTTACCACCGACCAGCGCGAAACCCGAAACAATCCTGCCGACATCGCCGGCATCCTGGATGGCTTTTATGAAAATGAACTTTCGCGTCTTAAAACTTTCAACAACGACTTCCTGATTACCGCTTATCGCGATGTGCTTTTCGGTAGTAAGCTGGGCGCCAAACTATCGGTGGGTGGCACCCAATACCAGCGGCGCTTTTATCGCACTCGTGCCAAGAGTGGCAAATGGATTGACCCGTGGCTTTTTACCTCCTCCAACTTCGAAAATCCGGAGCAGATCATCTATAGCAACGGCAGTCGCCGCGAAGAACGCAACGACAAAGACATCAACTCGATATATGGTTTCTTGAATCTGAATTACGACAATTACCTTTTTGCTGAGATTACCGGCCGCAACGACTGGTCGTCGACCTTGCCCCCCGGCAGCAACTCTTATTTTTACCCTTCCCTCTCGATGAGTTTTATTCCCACCGAAGCTTTTGGTATTAAAAGTCATGTGTTGAGTTTTTGGAAAATAAAAGGTTCGTTGGCCAAAGCCGCCACCGACACACAGCCTTACCAGCTCGATTACGTATATTATTCAGGCCTTTTCGGCAATACACAAACCTCTTCGCTCGACCGCATCATTCCTCCGCTGGATCTTGCGCCCCAGGAGGCCAAATCTTTTGAGATAGGAACTACACTGGGTATGTTCGACGAGCATCTGAGCCTGGATTTTACCTGGTATCATATCATCTCAGACAACCAGATTCTTACCCTGCCGGTGCCCGCTTCTTCGGGAGCTACCGGTACGGTGATTAACAACGGAAAACTCGAAAACAGCGGCTTTGAAGTGATCATGAACCTGGTGATTTTTAACCGCGCTTCGCTGGTTATCGAAACAGGATTAAACTTCAGCCGCAACCGCAACTATGTGTTAAGTCTGGGCGAAAGCTCCGAACCTCTTGAGCTGGGCAACATCTGGGGTCTCAACGGCCCGGCCATTGCCGTGCGCGAAGGCGACGAGTATGGAACCATCGTGGGCTACGACTACGTTTACCATGAAAATGGTCAGCCCATCCTTTCTGATGACGGAACCACTTATAAAATTACCGACAACCGTGTGCCTATCGGGAATGCCTCACCCGATTTCATCGGCGGCTGGTCGACGCGTTTTATCTATAAAGGTTTTACGCTCTCCACGCTTATCGATACCAAATGGGGTGGCGAAATCTACTGCGGCTCGCAGGTGATAGCGATGCAAACCGGCCAGGCGCCCGAAACCCTCCTGGAACGTCAGGGCGGCGGACTACCCTATACCGACGAAGACGGTGCGACGCGTAATGTGGGTGTGATTTTGCCCGGCGTTTACGAAGACGGCACCCCCAACGATAAAGTGGTGCATTATTATTTTAAATACATGCCCAATGCCGGCGGATGGGGAAAAGTGATCTCTAAGCCCGGCATTATGGACAATACCTGGGTGAAGATGCGCGAAATTGCGCTCTCTTACAATGTGCCGGTAAAGGTGGTGGAAAAGACGAAAATCTTCCAGAGTCTTTCGGTAAATATCGTGGGACGCGACCTGTTTTATATTTACTCGTCGCTGCCTAACAAGATAAACCCGGAAGGTCTGATGGGATCGGGCAACGCACAGGGACTGGAGTGGGCCTCCTATCCCGGCACACGCTCCGTGTCGTTTGGCATCACCGCTTCTTTTTAATTTTTTTAATGATAATGATTTTCAAAGATTTTTATAATGATAAAAAATAAAATATTGTTGGTAGCACTTACCACCGCTTTATTGGTTTTTGCTGGTTGCAAAAAAGATTTTGAGGAACTCAACAAAAACCCCTATGCCACCACCATCACCAGCATTGGGCCGCTGTTCAACAACGTAACGGCTTCGTTGCGTCTGGGCTGGAACGAGCAGTTTTATATACACAACGAAGTACTTTATCCACAAACGCAACTGGCGGCACTCACCAGCCAATCCTGGTCCAATCTGAGCATTGGCACCGAAGAAACCTGGACAGATTATTATGTGGCGCTGGCGCACATCCGCGACATTGAGCGGCGGCTGGAAGCCATCGACAACCCGGCACATCCCGACTCGCTCGACAATGTGCGTGCTATGGTGAAAATTCTGTTGGCTTATAAGACTTTCCGCGTAACGGATTTGTTTGGCGACATGCCTTTTTTTGGAGCAGGACGCGGCTACGAAGGAACTGAGTTTTTGCACCCTGTTTACGACTCCCAGGAGGATATTTATCTTTTCCTGCTCGACGAACTAAAATGGGCCTCGGAACATATCAGCCTGCAGCCCGAATCTTCTACCGGCGGCACTTTTTATAGCATCGCGGCTTACGACAAGCTCTTCGACGGGCAACTGCTGCGCTGGAGGAAATTTGCAAACTCCCTGCGGCTGCGCCACGCCATGCGTATTGCCGAAAAACGTCCCGAGCTGGCAACCGAAATTATCAGCGACATCATCAACAATAATCTACCGGTGATAAAAGGTGCCGAAAATGTGGTGATGATGCCCCGCAAACAAAACTGGCTGCGCGTAAGCACCAACTGGTCGTTTCGCGAACACAAAAATTTGCGCATGGGTACCACCATCCGCGACGCCATGAGCAACAACGACAGCATCAACGGAAGTGGTTTTTTCGACCCCAGGGCTTTCCTCTTTTTCGAAACCAACAATGCCGGCAACTGGAAGGCGTTTCCGCAAATTCCCGATGCCAATACTCCTCCGGCAGGCGGCATTCCTTATGGCCTGCATCGCGACCAGAACTATACCATCAAAGGGACAGATAACATTTATTCTCCGTTCAATTATTATCTGATCCGCGACGAAAACGATGTCCCGGAGATTATTATCACAGGCGCCGAATATCATTTTATTCTGTCGGAAGCTTATTTTCGTGGGATCGGGATGCCGCAGGATGCCAATGAGGCCTCTGCCGAATATTTTACCGGCGTAATTGCATCGATGGAATTTTGGGATCAGATGCATGATAATTCTGCTATCTGGCTTTACACCTCTCCGCTTTACGAACAAGCCAATCCTTACGATGCGGCCAATAAGATTTTCTTTTTGGAAAACGACGAAGAGAAGCTCGATTTGCTTTATGAGCAGCGCTGGCTCGATGCTTTCCGTCAGCCGTGGGAAGCTTACAGTCTGGTGCGACGCACCAACCGAACACCCCGCGTAGGCGCACCGCTTAATTTTTTCAGGCTTCCGTATCCGCCCAGCGAGTCGGAGCACAACAGCACTAACTGGTCGGCGCAAAGCGCTGTGATGGGAGGCGATGTCTCCACCGTGAAAGTTTGGTGGATGGAATAAGGTTTTATAATTAATAAATAAAAATGATGATGAACAGAAAATGGTTTTGGTTTCTTCCAATAATGTTGTTCGCACTTTCGTGCAATGACTCCGATGATGCAACGCCGGCGCCTAAGCCACAAAATACAGGAACGCCCTGCCCGGGTGCCTCCGAAATAGTTTATGCCGGGCGCACGTATCATACCGTAAAAATTGGCGACCAGTGCTGGCTTCGCGAAAACCTGGATGTGGGCGTTATGATAGCTGCAACGGATACCGCCAAAAATAACGATACCATCGAGAAGTATTGCTATCGCAACGAACTGGCTAACTGCGAAGTTTATGGTGCACTTTATACCTGGGATGAGATGATGCAGTACAACGATAGCAGCCAGCGTGGCATTTGCCCCGAAGGATGGCACATCCCGGATGACGCCGAGTGGCGGCAGCTCGAAGTCAACCTCGACAGCATTTACAACCAAAATGACAGCGTATGGCTTGTCAAGGGGTGGCGCGGAAGCAACGCTGGCGGACGGATGAAAGCGACAGGATTCGTCCCGTGGTTGAATCCAAATACCGGAGCCGGCAATACGGTTGGGTTTACGGCGCTTCCCGGTGGAATGCGCCACGCCGAAACAGTGCAGTATGAGCATTTGCATCAAAGCGGCTGGTACTGGACAGCCACACCAGACGGCGAAACAGACGCTTTTTATAGATTGCTTTCCTACACCCATGCCGACATAAAAAAAGGCAACACCAGCCGCGAAAATGCTTTTTCGGTAAGATGCATTAAAGACTAAGAATTTATTAAATAGAATAATCAGCTTATTAATACTGACATTTAAAACTTTAAAATTATGAAAAAAATCTACATCTGGCTGCTGATGGCGATCATGATTGCCGGGGCAGGGGAGGGGTTCTCCCAATCAAACCAATATCTGCACTTCGACCGTGTAGACGACTTTGCGATACTCGAAGGCGGCGGGCAATATGTGGTGAATAAAACTGCCATCTCGATCACCGGCTGGTTTTATTGCGACGAGCTGGCCTACGGTCAGGGCATGATGGGCTTTCGCGATGGGTCGAGCGGTTTCTATATGATAATTCTCAACGATGGCATCATCGAATGCCGCCTGGCGGGTACCGGTGGAATGTGCGAGTTTGTTACTCCGGCCTATACGGTTGTGCCGCAGGTGTGGCAGCATTTTGCCTGGATCTATGATGGCACTGCCGTGAAACTCTACGTCAACGGCATTCTTGCAGGTAGTTCACCGGCTTCGGGTATGCTCACCAATGCCAGTATGCCTTTTGCCATTGGCAAGAGTCCGCTGGGTGCCGGTTTCAACTTTGTGTATGGCGGCCGCATCGACGAAGTATCGGCGTGGAATATAGCGCTTTCGGCCAGCGAGGTGCAGGATATTGTCGATAATGAAATATCTGGTACCCCTGAAGGATTGGTGCTTTATTACAAATTTAATCAGGGCGTGCCTGGTGGCAATAACACCACCATTACCAAACTCATAAGCGAAACGGGTGGCGATGAACGCGATGCCGATCTGATGAACTTTGCCATGGAGGGCGATATCTCCAACTTTGGCGGCGACCTCAATCCCGGGTTTCAGGCAATCACTTTCTCGCAGATTCCCAACCATCTGACCATCGACGAACCTTTTGAAATCTTTGCCGAAGCAAGCTCGGGCTTGGAAGTGCTTTTCAGCATTGTTTCAGGACCGGCAACCATAGAAGGCAACGTCGTCACACTCGATGGAACCGAAGGCGAAGTAGTGGTAAAAGCCAGTCAGCCTGGCGACGAAACTTATGAGCCGGCTGCCGACCTCTTCAATACTTTTTTGGTGATTAATCCCTACACCTATGCTCCCGAACTCGACCTGCGCAGCCCGCTGCAGGGCGACGTTTTTGCTCCCGGTCTCGACATGATACAGTTAGCAACCTATTCGATGATCGACAACCAGCATCTGTTTAGTATTCAATCCGTAAAATTTATGATCGATGGCGAAACGATTATTCCTATCAACTGGTTCAACGGCTATTATACCGCTTACTGGCGGCCGCCGGCTTTTGGCAGCTACGAAGTAAGTGTGGTTTCTACCAATAATTATGGCGCTGCAAACACCAAAATCGCACAGATCAACGTCACCGAGAACGTTACCGATCAGGATGTATCCGCATTTAGCGATGTATGGATTTATACCAGCATTCCCGAAGCTATTGTCGAGGCGGAACTGCCGAGCTATCAGGGTGCTTTTGGTCAAATCATCGGAACCCTTGAGCTGGCTTGTCCTGCCGGAGGTTGCGGCGAGTGGGATCGTATTGCACGCGTGGAGGCTTTGGGTCCCAATGGAAAATGGATTGAGATCATCCGCTACATTACGCCCTATAGCAAAGCTTGTTCGCATAGCATCGACCTCACCGACTACCGCTGGATATTGCAGGGCAAAACGAAATTCCGCATCAATTGTGTGACCTTCGACAATGGATATTTGTGGAATCTCTCATTGTATTATCATACCGGCACTCCCGATCACAAGTATAGCGCTGTTAGTCCGGTGTGGCACCAGGAATATCCTTTTGGCGACCTGGGTAACTTGCAGCCGGTAGAGCCTTATAGTTTTTCATTTCCTGCAGGCGTAAGCGGTTCAACACTCAAACTGGTGGGAACCGGCCATGCCTGGGGCGACAACAATACCGGCAATGCTGCGGAGTTTCACGAAGATACCCACCATATTTGGGTAAACGGAGTGGAAGCTTTTGACCAGCACAACTGGCAGATTTGTAATCCCAATCCCGATGGCTGTCAGCCACAAAACGGCACCTGGTTTCACAACCGTGCCGGCTGGTGCCCCGGATTGATTGCTCCCTGGTTTGATTACAACATGACGCCCTACATCAACCAGCCCAACGTAGAACTTAAATATATTTTCGACGAAGACTATGTGGATTATTGTCATCCCAACAATCCCAATTGCATTACCGGAACTACTTGTCCCGATTGCAACGATGGCTACAACCCGTTTCTGGACGTGGCTTGTAATCTGGTAATATTTTCGGAGTCGCCGATAGATGCCGGCCTTTACACCAGTATTCCGCAGGCATCACAAGCGGAAACAATTACCACCGTTTATCCCAATCCTACAAATGGTATAGTGCATCTTGAGGTGAATGGTCCCGCCTACGATCCGGGTTCCATCATTTGGATTTATAACAGCACCGGCAACCTGATGGACTATCAGCGTTGGGACGGCACGAGCACTTCCGTGGATTTATCCGGCTTCACCAGCGGCTTGTATGTTTTGGTGATCCAAACAAACGAAGGCCTGCAAGTGGAAAAGGTGACGCGGCAATAAATCACGGCACTTATTTCTGTATTAATATTAAAAACGAGATCACCGCGTGGGTGGTCTCGTTTTTAATTTTTGTAGAAATGGTTTTGAATAATATCCCGAATATCCATAGCCCAGGCCTTCAGGTTTGGGTTTCCTGGATTTTCAGATTCTCTGTTAAAACAGTTCTTCTTTTTTAATAATTCCTTCTTTGATCAGTTCGCGAATGGTGATTTCGGTCATGTCGCTTTTAAACTGAGCCTCGTAGCGGACGTCGAGGACATATGCCTTTAGGCGGAGTTTGAGGTAGGATCTGACTTCTACTACCTCATTAAAAAAAATAGCAACAATAGGTTTGTTGAGATAGACAAAACGCGACACCTGCGCTGCCTCAATGGCGATTTTGCGCACCATTTGCGTATCGACGTTGACGGGCAGATAAATTTCGGCCACTACCTGGCAGTTTAGCTCCCCTCTGTTGGAATTGGACACCGAGGAGTTCATCAGCTCGGCGTTAGGCACCGAAACGGTTGAGTCGTCAGCCGTTACGATGCGTGTGGCGCGCAGGCCTATTTCAATAACTTCTCCGTAATATTTCCCGGTCTCTATTTTGTCGCCAACCTGAAACGGACGGTCGATGAGCAGTGCTACGCCACCAAATACGTTTTTGAGCAAATCCTGTGCAGCCAAACCTATGGCGATACCTACCGAAGCCGTAACGGCAATCACCGTTTCAAAAGGCGGATTGTAAATGCCTTTGACGATGGCGAAGATGATGATTGTCCAAATGATGATGCGCACCACCGGTATGACGCTCTTGATGGTAATGCGCAGCCTGACGCTTTTTTCGCTCACCAAGTCCAAAATTTTTATCGATAACTTAGTTAGATAATAGCCAATAAGCAGCAGGATGACAGTCCAGAAAATTTTGGAAAAAGAGATGGCATTAAATACATCCTTGGGTTTGGTAGGAACGTTTTCGTTGATGTCGCTGAGCAATTTGCGACCCTGGCCTCTGAGCGAATCGGCGTGAGTGGCTTCGGCATGTGCCGTATCAGGCAGCGCTGTTTGGGTTTTGTAAACGCTATCGTTGATTGTTACTTCCACACAGACATTAGCCACCGGGTCGGTCTGAGCCATGATACCGGAGTTTGTCAGCAGTATTATCAGCAATATAAAAATATTTCTTGCCATGACTTTAGTTGATAAAATTTCGTGATTTCAATAAACTCACCACCTGTCGGAAAATGATCGGGTTGATGGTATAAACATATCCATTCTGCATCAGCAGCCCTTTTTCGAGCAATGGCATCAATAGATTTTGTGCCTGAGTAGCCGGTATGTTGAAAATATCACCATAAGCTTCGGTGGATAGGCTGTCGTGCACCAGGATGGCATGCAGGATAAAGAAATAACTGGCGGGCAATTCTTTTACAAACGAAACATCTATTTCGTGGATGGAGGCGATGGTGATGGTGTCGTCGGTAATGCTGTGAATGCTGCGAAGCCAGTAAAGTTGCGCCAGGCTTATGTTTCCATCCGACAGATGGCGCAGATCCTTAAAATATTGTTTTTGCAGATAGCCATGTTTTTCGTCTTCTTTGAGATTTTTGAAGCTACGTGCGGTAATATTTTCATCAGAAGGCTCAAAGTTGATTTTGTATCCACTCAGGCTGTTGCGTTTCAGGATGATATTCATGATGGTAACTTCGTCGAGCTGCTTGAGCCTTACTTCTCTTACAAACTGGTCGGAGATGCGGATGGTGAGATTTAAGTAGTCCCAGGCGTGTACGGTGAAGCTGGCGATCCAGAATACTTTGCGGGAGGTTTGCATTATTAGTTCAGAAAACATCTTGAGGTTTTCGAATCCATTGACTTTTCTAAGATAAAACCGCTGCATATTTTCAAGGATAATAATCAGCTTGTCGGCGCGGTCATTGAGATGATCGATGATCTGCCGGTTGTTTTCAAACTTTTCGACCTTCAGCAGATTCTCAAAAAATCGCAGATAATCGTGCGCCAGAGATATTCGGTCTGTTGGTGCTTCGTGGATGATCTCTATGGTTGGAGCGGCATCGCGCAGGTAATAATTGATAAAGGATGTGATGCCGCTGCCTTTTTCGCCCAGTATGGCCACCGTTACAAAACGCTCTTTCTGCCAGTCGTCAAGGGCCAGTTTCATCTGGTCGAGTTCGCTGTGGCGATTTACAAAAAAGCGATCCTCATCGGTGGGGCGGAGCTGGTAAAGGCGTTGATACACGAATGGCAACTTATTTAGCGACTGCTCCGACTGACTGATGAATTCGGTAAGCTCGTACGAAATCTGTTTGCGGGGTGGCGCGAAGCCTATGCGAAGGCGCCATTTCATTACCCATGCGTAAGTATCCGTAAACCTGTTGCGAAGCATATTTCCTATTTTGGGAACAATGTTTCGTATCCATGCCAGGGCATCTTGCTGTAATTTTTTGGATCGGTTGATGGCTTTGATGCGAGCAATGCGCAGGTTGAGGTCGAAGATATTATCGGTATTTTTAAGCTTTTGAATCTCGGTGTTGAATACGTGCACCGCTTGTTGAAGATTGGTCAGAGGCTCATCATAAATGCTGCGGACGAGGGCAATGGCCTGGTTGAGATGGTCTTCGGCACGCGTATATCCCTCGGTGGTAACTACCAGAACTTCATCAACTGTAACCTGTTTTTGGTCGGGGAGCATGATGGCTGATTCGAGGCTGAAATCTGCAACGGTTCCCAAGGCCAGCAGTTTGAGCCGTACGTTTTCGAGCATCTCGCGTATCTGAGCATTTATTTTTTGAATTTCCTTTCGGAAATGGGGCAAAGCTTCAAATTGCAACAATTCGCGTGGCGAAATATAGCTGACTTCGCTATCGCGGACGCCCTTTTCGTAATTCATGTTTTTAACAAAACTGCGCCGATCGCTGATCTGATCGGAAGTAGCCAGCATCTTGCTCTCGAAGCTTAGAATATCTTCAGTGAAACCAACCGAAAGCACTTCGATGGTTTGTGCCAATAATTTATCTATTAGCTCACGGTTTAGTTTCTGCCGCTCTTTCACCAGCAACGGTGCTAACTGCTGCAGATCGCTCCCGTTCGTTTTTAGCCGGTTGCCCGAAGCCTTTAAAAAGCTACGTAACTTTTCGAAATCCGGCGTAAGCCTGCTCTCAATATAGGAGTCTATTTGCCCGCGCAGCTCCCCGAGCTGAGTGAGCACGTGGTAATAGAGTAGAACAATCTCCACGTCCACGGCCCAGTCGTCGAAAAGGGCGCGTTGGGTATTCTCCCATTTATGCAACTCGGTATCGAATTTTTGAAATGTCTCTTGGCTTTCTGCTACCAGGCGCCGTGGATTCAGGCGGTTAAGACTTAGATCAGGCGTATCGACGATGACCAGGGCATCGTCCATTTTTCTTGCAGCCGTTGCTAATTGCTGACGAATCTCATCCTGATATTTCGCTTCTATTTGTTGCAATTCTTCCTGCAACTTTTCCATCAGGGCGTCGGCTTCCTCTGGATGAATTGCTTCAGCGGGTTTTGCTGATCCTTCGCCCTTTGTCAACCACTGCTGTATTGCTTCGTCCATTTTATTATCGAATGCCCACAACTGCATCAATACCTTGTTGGTCTCAAGCATAAACTTCCAGGTAACAGGAGCCAGCATTTCGGCCAGGCGCGTGTGCAGATAATGCATTGCCATCAGCCTGAATGGAACTTTGCGAACCTGCCAGGTTACAAGATCGTAAGGTTTCATTTTGAAAAGGCGTCGCAGTGGATTGACGGTTTTTTTTGAAATCTTCTTTACTTTAAAGCGGCTATTGATCCGCACCTTGCGCCACCAGATTAGCGGCGTGTCTGTACGATGGATAGCATAGGGTGTAAAAATTTCGCGCGGCTGCAGCGTCCGCGGCATCTCTTTGAGCTGCGCCTCGAGCTCTTGTTTATAATTACCTGTAATTTGTGTAGTGTCAGTCGAGAGCATACGTTGCTGATGCTCCATCAACAGCTTAAATATCTCGGCAGTGAAATAGCGCAAGCTCCCAATGTTATCATCGGTTTGGGCAATGCTCTTCTCCAGCTTTTTGTATTCCTGCCGGTAGCTGCTGATGAGTTGGCTCAGGTCGTTTATTTTTTGATGATAAAACACAAAAAGATGCTCCTGTGCCCGGGCATTAAATTGATCCCACAAATTTATCAGCTGATCATGTTTTAGCTCTGTATCTGTTTTCATTACTGTGCTGTTAGACATGGCAAAATTTTTCATATTTTGACGATCTGCAAAATAAAACAAATATTTAGTTTTGCAGCCAATGAAAAAAGCTACCGCCATATTGTTCGTGATGTTGATCCTGAGTCAGGGTGCCGGTATGTTTTTTTTGTTAAAGCTGCAGCAGTCGGCAGCCAGGGCGAATATGAAAGAACGGTTAAAGAAAGGTGTGGATGACAGCGAACTCACGCATTTCGTGTTTCATCGCAACATGCCCAAAGAGGTGAGCTGGGTGCACGCGCGGGAATTTATGTACCGTGGTGAGATGTACGATGTGGTGCGCCAGGTAACTAAAGGCGACTCTGTGCACATCGCCTGCGTGCACGATCATCATGAGACAAAATTGGTGAAAAAACTCCTCAAAATCGTTAATCCTGAAAAGTCGTATCCGGCGGCAGCTGCAAATAATCATATTCGACCAGCATACAATTGGTTTTGCAATGATTTGTCAAAACCAATTGCTGACAGTTTTTCTCTGAGGGTATTATTGTCCTCGACAGATCCTTTCAGCCTTATTACTTTTCAGCCTGCCATCGCCGCTCCGCCTCCCAAGGTTTAGTTTGTTTTTAATTTCAATTTTTTCCAACTTGCACACGTCTGTTGTGTCTGTTTGTTATTGCTTTTCAGATTCATAATCCAGCGTTTGCTTTACGCAGATAGTTTGGTGTGGATAATCTGGAGCCAGCAATTAGCAAGGCTCGGCTGATGCAAGAGGTATTTATTTTATCAAGAAACTAAATTTACTATTCAAATAATGAAAAAATATTTCATACTGTTTTTAACTATTCTCTGGGGCGCTGTGTCTTTTGCGCAAAATCTCACCGTAAAAGATAATGTGACCCAGCAACCACTCGAATTTGTAACTATCTACAGCATTGCCGGCAATCATTCGACTGTGACCAACGTGCGCGGCCAGGCTGATGTTTCGGATTTTGATGGCGACAGAGATATTCTTATCCGCCTCATTGGCTATCAAAGCCGCACGATGAGCTGGGTTGACCTGCAGCAGCATGCCTTTGTGGTGATGCTCGATCCGTCGCAGATTTATCTCGATGAGGTGGTGGTGTCGGCAAGCCGCTGGGAACAGCAAAGCGGCGAAGTTCCCAACAAGATCACCACCATTACCCCGGGGCAGATTGTTTTGCAAAATCCTGCCACCGCCGCCGATTTGCTGGAACTCTCCGGCGGCGTATTTATGCAGAAAAGCCAACTGGGAGGCGGCAGCCCGATGATCCGTGGCTTTGCTGCCAACCGCGTGCTCATCACTGTGGACGGCGTGCGCATGAACAATGCAATCTTTCGCAGCGGTAACCTGCAAAACGTCATCAATGTCGATCCTTTTGCCCTGAGCAGCACCGAGGTGATTTATGGCCCCGGCGCCGTTATCTATGGCAGCGATGCAATCGGCGGGGTAATGAATTTTTATACACTGAAACCACTGCTTTCCGTCGACGGAAAACCGCTGGTAAAAGGAAGCGCCGTGGCACGTTACGCTTCGGCAAGCAACGAAATGACCGGCCATTTTGATGTAAATGTTGGCTGGAAAAAATGGGCATTGCGCACCAGCGCCAGCTACACTAACTTCGACGATCTGAAAATGGGAAGCAATGGCCCCGATGAATATTTGCGACCGGAATATGCCACGCGTATCAATGGGCAGGATTCCGTTGTTGCCAACAGCGATTCCAAAGTACAGGTGGCCACCGGCTACAGCCAATTCAACGTAATGCAGAAGGTGCGTTTTCAGCCCAACAAAGACTGGGATTTCAACTATGGCTTTCATTATTCGGCTACTTCGGATGTTCCGCGTTACGACAGGCTGATTCGCTATAAGAAAGGCAAGCTGCGTTCTGCCGAATGGTACTATGGCCCACAAGTGTGGATGATGAATAATCTTAGCATTACCACACAGAAAGCTACCGGAATCTATGACAAAGCTGCTCTAACTGTTGCCCATCAATATTTTGAGGAGAGCCGCCACGACCGCGACTTTGGCAAATCCTGGCTCACCAATCGCACTGAGAAAGTGGATGTGGTGACGGCCAACCTGGATTTTGATAAGAGATTCGATGTGAAGAACCGGCTTTATTATGGCCTGGAAATGGCGCTCAACAAAGTGCGTTCTACCGGCGACGATGAGAACATCAAAACCAATGAGGTTGTTCCAGCCGCTTCGCGCTATCCCGACGGCTCCACCTACAACAGCTATGCGGCCTATACCAGCTATGTGCATGCTTTCAACCGGCACGTTACATTTCAGGGTGGCTTGCGTTACAACCTGATTACGCTTGACGCTGATTTTGATAGGACATACTATCCTTTTCCATTTGCATCGGCCAGTCTAACCAATGGCGCACTCACCGGCAGTGCAGGCATCAGCGTAAAAACTGACAACAACTGGCTTTTTAGTGCCAACCTTTCCACCGGTTTTCGCGCACCCAACATCGACGATGCCGGCAAGGTATTCGATTCGGAGCCGGGTTCGGTGGTGGTTCCCAATCCTGACCTGAAGCCAGAATATGCTTACAATGCTGAGATATCCGTCACGCGCAGGTTTGCCGATTTCCTCGAAATTGATCTGTCGGTGTTTTACACCCATCTCGACGATGCGCTGGTGCGACGGAGTTTCCTGCTTGATGGCAAAGACAGCATCATGTACGATGGCGCTTTAAGTGGGGTTCAGGCCATACAAAATGCTGCCAGCGCCTTTGTTTATGGTTTTCAGCTCGATGCAGAAGCTGATCTGCCGGCAGGATTTGGTCTGGCAGGGCATTTCAATTATCAGCATGGCGAAGAAGAGCTTGACAATGGCAGCACTGCACCGCTGCGTCATGCGGCTCCCTGGTATGGCCGGTTTCATGTTACCTACACCCGCGCGCGCTTGAAAGCTGATTTGTATGCAGTTTTTAATGGGGAGACTTCTTATGATGATATGGCGCCCTCTGAGCAAAAAAAGGATTACATGTATGCAATTGATAACGATGGAAATCCGTATTCGCCTTCGTGGTACACGCTCAATTTTAAAATGCTTTACCAGCTCACCGATTATCTGATGCTTACCGCAGGCGTCGAAAATATTACCGATCAGCGCTACCGACCCTATTCGTCGGGCATTGTTGCACCGGGAGTTAATTTCATCGGATCGCTGCGGCTTACTTTCTAATGCTTATTATTGAGTAACCGTTTATTGGTTTTAACTGCTGAAAATCATTGCAATTCTCGATTCCTGAGGGATGTGGGTTTTCAGCAGTTTTTTTTATAAATGGTAAGAATAATCCCTATTGGGTGGTTTGAATTTAACGATAGAACTACAGATGGTCATCCCTTTATAGATTCTCTATGGGTAGATAATGACATTGCTACGAATTATTTCGTCCCAAACGGGACGAGATTTCTTCACAATTACTTTTTCTACCCATATTGTGTGCCTGACGGCACAATAGAAATTTTCAAATTTCATTCAAATAGTTAACTGTATTTTGCATTTCATTATCCTGTTTAAAAGCGCGTCATGAGTAAACATCTAAATCCTCCCTGAATTTTTATGTCCAACACTGTTTAAAATTCACTGTTGTCCGGCAAAAACTTGTTAATCCGCTACGCGGAATTTGAGAAAACATTAAACCCTTATTCTACAATACTTTATCCGCTAAGCGGAATTCGCCGTAGGCGATTTAGTATTGTAGCACAAAAGTAACCCTCAAATCTTCAATACCTCGTAGAGGTTCTACCGATAGTGGGGTTTTTACATTTATGAAATATTTAACCGGACATCAGTGTTTAAAATTATTAAAGTACAATGCGCGTATTTGTTAATCGGTGCTAACGTAGTAGCTTTGCAGGCTTATTTGTTAATTTAAAAATCTAAATAAAATGAGAAAGAAAATAGCTGCCGGAAACTGGAAAATGAACACAACCCTTGAGGAAGGGATTTTGTTGATCAATGATCTGATGAAAGGCCTGGAGCAAACATCTCCAAAGCAAAAAGTGGGTGAGATGGAAATTGTATTATCCCCACCATTTATCACGCTGGCTGCTGCCGTAGAGCATGTTAAGCATAATCCACAGGTGCACATTGCAGCCCAAAACTGCAGCCACAAAGAAAAAAGCGCCTACACCGGCGAGGTGAGTGTGGATATGATCAAATCGGTGGGTGCAGAGTATGTAATCATTGGCCACAGCGAGCGGCGCGAATATTTTAAGGAAGATGCCGCCATGCTTGCCACAAAGGTCGATCTGGCGTTGAGTCGTGAGTTGGTTCCGATATTTTGTTGTGGTGAACCGCTCGAAGTTCGTAGGAAAGAAGGCCATTTTAAATTGATTGAAGAGCAGATTTCGCAGTCGTTGTTTCATTTGGACGAGGAAGTCATGAAGAAGATTGTGATTGCTTATGAGCCTGTGTGGGCCATAGGTACCGGCGTTACGGCTTCTCCGGAACAGGCGCAGGAGATGCACGCTTTTATTCGTGGACTTCTTGCAAAACAATTTGGTGATAAGGTGGCACAGCAGATATCGATACTTTATGGTGGTTCGGTGAATGCCAAAAATGCCGCCGAGCTTTTTGCCAATGCCGATGTTGATGGCGGTTTGGTTGGTGGCGCTTCCCTTAAAGCAGATGACTTCCTGACGATCATCCGGTCGTTCTAAAAAGAATAAGGTTATCAGATTGTGTTGAACGCTGGGTTCGCAGCCCTGAGGGATGCAACCCTTCAAAAGGAGTCGACGAAGTACACGGTATCAGGATTTTTATAACCGGAGGAATGAAAAATCTTAGTAGAATGGCTAGCCGGTGTTTGGACGAGGCTTGGCCTCGTTCTTTCTTATTTTTATAGGCTTTGCCTATTGAAACCCAGGAAGCATTTAAACAGGAAAGCTTGGTTTTGCCGCCCCTACTGATCTTATTAAAAAGGCCCTTTTTATAAAAATTGCAAATGAATAAATCGGTGGAAGTATTAATTTTCGACTGGGGAGACACGGTGATGTACGACTACGGCTTGCCCGGCGCTATGGCCGACTGGCCCGAGGTGGCGCTGAAAGAGGGCGCCAAAGAAGCGTTGATGATCCTCAGTGGAAAATACCGCTGCGCCATTGCTACCAGCGCCGATTTTTCGGATGTGAGCGCCATGCGCAGGGCGTTGCGGCGCGTGGATGTGGAGAGATATTTCGACGATTTTTTTGCTTCTGCCGATCTGGGTTACCAAAAGCCTGACCCGCGATTTTTTGAAGCTGTGGCAAAGGCGCTGGAAACAGAACCTTTGGCTTGTGTGATGATTGGCAACTCCTACGAGAAAGATATCGTCGGAGCTAAAAAGGCCGGAATGGCCGCCATTCTGTTGGACGAGAAACATGTTTATGGGAATGCCCCCGAAGCTGAGTTTGTAATTGATAATATGTATGAACTGATAAAAATTCTGGATAATAATGAGGAATAAGTTGTTGATGATTGTGGCGCTATTATTAGCTCAGCATTTTTGGGTGCAGGCGCAGCAGGAGTTTCCGAAAGATTATTTTGGTGCGCCGGTGAATTTCAGGATGCTGCTGTCGGGGACTTTTGGCGAACTGCGCAACAATCATTTTCATTCGGGCATCGACATCAAAACGGGTGGCACTATCGGAAAGCCTATTCTTGCTGTGGCCGATGGCTATGTGTCGCGCGTGTCGGTGTCGGCGGGAGGCTTTGGTAAGGCCGTTTATATCAATCACCCAAATGGCTACACCTCGGTTTATGGGCACTGCGACCGTTTTGCTGATTCGCTGGCGCACTGGTTGCGCGCTGAGCAATACAGGCTGGAATCGTTTGCTGTAAATCTTTTTCCAGAACCGGAGCAGTTTAGGGTAAAAAAAGGCCAGGTGATAGCTTTTTCAGGCAATAGCGGAAGTTCGATGGGGCCGCATCTGCATTTTGAACTGCGCAAAACTGAGGGCGAAATTCCGGTAAACCCGCAGTTGTTTGGCTTCGACATTCGCGACTTTACCCGTCCCACGATGCAACGCATGAAGGTTTATCCTGTCGGAAAACAAAGTCACGTCAATGGGCGCAGCAAAATCACAGAGTTTGCTTTGGCTGGGTGGGGGCCGAATTACCGTCTGAAAGATGGCGACACAATTTCCCTTTCGGGGACATTTTATTTTGGCATAGATGCATACGACTTACTCAACGAGTCCAGCAACAAAAATGGGGTGTATGCCGTACGTCTTTTGGTGGACTCTGTCGAATTTTACAGCCATCGGTTGGATGGTTTTTCGTTTGAGGAATCACGTTACATCAACAGCCTGATTGATTACGACGACTATGCACGCCGCAGGGTGCGCTTTCAGAAAACTTACATAGCGCCAGGCAACAAATTGTCCATCTACGAAACGCGCTCTAAACGCGGGCTGATCGAATTTACCGACGGCAAGTTGCATCGGGTGCAATATGTGGCGGAGGATGCCAGTGGCAACGCTTCGGTGCTGACATTTTATGCGCAGGCGGTACCGCCGGATTTTCGGAATGCGATGCAGCAGGTGGTAAATCCAAAAACACTAACAGTTTTTGACTGGGATTCAGACAATGAGTTTTCGGCTGACGACTTCAGGCTGGAACTTCCGCGCGGAACGCTTTACGACACGCTTAGCTTTACTTTTTCCCAATCGGCTGCGGGCGAAGGATTTTATACGCCACTTTACAAAGTGAATCATTCGGGCGCGCCGATGCACGATTACGGTAAAATATATTTGAAGCCTCAGGGTCTTCCATCAGGCAGCGCAAGCAAAGCGCTGGTGGTGCAGGTGCCGCTCAAAGGCGACCTGATTCCTGTTGGCGGAAAGTGGGAGGAGGGCTGGCTGGTGACTCCGATACGTTCGTTTGGAAACTACGCTGTGGTCATCGATTCGGTGGCGCCGACCATTGCTGCGGTAAATGTTGCCAATGGCAAAAATGTTTCAGGTCAAAAAAATATCACCTTTCGTATCGAGGATGCCCTTTCGGGGATTGCCGACTATCGGGGCACCATCAACGATAAATGGATATTGATGGATTATGATGCCAAAAATAAGCTGCTCATTTATACCATCGATGAGCGAATGCCCAAAGGCAGCAGCCGTCTGAAGTTGGAGGTAACTGACGAGCGGGGAAATAAGAAGACCTATCAGGCAACGCTGGTGAGGTGAAGAAGTTGGTGGGTCGATAAGTTGGAAGAACCACTGGGTTCGCAGCCCTGAAGGGGATGCAACCCTTAAGATTATCAAATTTTGAATTTCGAACCGCAGAATATCGAATATCGAAGGAAAAAAAGCAAGGCGCTTGGCGCAAAGAGCTGAGCACAATTTCTATTCTTTTTTTCCTCTTCTTTCGGAGCATCATGATTCATCGAACATCGCCCACTTCAACATTCGAGATTCGTTGTCCAACTTCTTAGGGGGCTAAAACAATCGAACCGCAGAAAATCGAATGGCGAAGTTTAAAAGGCTTAGCGCAATTACCTGCAACGCCAGAAGGAAATAAAATATCGGTGTTTGGGCGAGGCTGAGCCTCGGTCTTTTTATTTTTATAGGCTCTGCCTATCCATTCTTAATTCACCACTACCTTTCGCACCGCAATTTGCTCTTCCATGTACACATGAACGAAGTAAATGCCGCTATGCAGATAGGAATAATCCATTGTAACGGACATTCCTTCATGCAACGGTTCAGAGAGACTTTTAAAAATTCTCCCGCTCACATCGTACAGATAAACTGCCGATATGCTTTTGGAGGAAGAAATCGTGAAAACTCCTGTGGACGGATTTGGAAAAATTTTCAGGTCATACAGCGCAGGGGTTTTAATTCCTACACTGTTATCTATTTGTATAATCAAGGGTTGGGAAACCGCTCCTTGACCACAATCGTTTACGCCTACCACACTCAGGTTTGCTTGCCCGAGCGTTCCACTCCAGGTGATGGTAATCTCAGTCCCGCTACCTGAAATACTGCCCATGTGGGCAGGTTCGAGAATCCAAGAATAGTAATTAACATTGCTTAGCGGCTCGGTTGAGTATTCAGAACTACTCACATAGTTCAGATCGATGCTATCTGCACCAACAGGCTTATTCGCCTGTAGGGGATAATGATTTACCCCAACTGAAGCAGATGCATTGGCGGTATTATACCCATCATACACCTGCACCGTATAGGTAGTTGTAATGATAGGTGATACGATTGGATTTTGCAATGTAGAGACGAATCCAACTGGGTTGCTAGTCCAACTAAAGGTATAATTTTCACTGCCACCTGAAACAAGTGCAGTGAGTTGAGAAGTTTCTCCCTGACAAATAGATGCTGGATTTGCAGAAGCAGTCACTGCTAATGGTCCACCAGTAACTGTAATCATTACCTGATCAGTCCCTGTGCATCCAGTAGCTACATCAGTTACCGTCAAGGTAAAGATTACTGATGATGTAAGATTTATTGTTTGTGGGTTTTGCATGTTGGCGTTAATCAACATCGCTGCTGGTTCCCAATGATAACTATAGTTACCGCTTCCTCCTGAAGCTGAACCATTTAGTACTGTCCAACTTCCATAAGCAATGCTTTGGTCGTTACCAGCTTCTACAATTGGCGAAGCATGAACAATCATGGTTATAGCATTGCTAGTAGCGGGATTTCCAGTTGTACATGGTAAATCAGAGGTTAAAACACAGTTTATCGTCTCCCCATTCAGAGGAATAACAGAATATATTGGTGAGTTGGTACCAACAATAATTCCATTTTTCTTCCATTGATAAGTAGGTGAGGATCCACCATTAATAGGAGTAGCAGTAAACGTTACAGCTATTCCAGAACAGACGGGGTTGTTATCAACAACGATATCAACACTGACCGGTAAACTAGTGTTTACAGTTACCAATACATCTGTACTGATGAAAGTGTTTCCATCATTTACTTCCACAAAATAGATAGTGTTGGTGTCTGGGGAAACAACAGGATTAGCCAGTGTAGAAGTAAATCCAGCTGGATTAGATGTCCAGCTGTAAGTATATTGTCCAGTTCCACCTGAAGCTATAGCACGTAGTAAAGAACTTTCTCCTTGACAAATGGTATCAGGCATAGCTATTGCTTGAATAGCTAACGGAATCGGAACATCTACATATTCATAGGCACCCATATCAATGGTGCCATTAATCCTAGGATTTCCTGCTAAATCCAGTAGTGGGAGTAGCTGTAGGATTCCCGTAGTATCACCTGCGTCTATGCATGGCGAGTTTACGAGGAGTCCCCAATCAGCGGTCAATCCATTATATCCAGCCCCCGCACCGATACTTGGATCCACAAACAATGGATCAGCATCGATGTTATTGGTGTAGTGGGTGGAATCATAATTACTACTACCAGGCCCACCAAAACCACCTATTCCATCTTGGATATTACAATGATCAAAATAAGGGTCTGATTCATCGTCAACAATAAGGATTTGATTGCCGTACATAGGATTGTTTGCTTCGTTTCCATTAATAACGCAATTTCTGACGTTTGCATCTGAATTTAGATCAAAAACCATACCAGCTGCGTAATTAGTGTTATTGTTTGTTATGGTAGTGTTTATTATATTAGACATGGAATTCTCCATATAAATCCCACTTGCTGTATTATTAGCAAGGAGGCTGTTTACAATATTCGGATTAGCACTTTCGATGTATATTGTGCCATAGCCAGGATCTGGCGTTACGTTGTTGCAGTATTTCTCATTGCTCAGTGTTGGGCTTCCAAACATCATTCCAATTGCCGCCCCTAAGACAGCTTGACAGCCAATGATGGTGTTGTTATTTAACGACAAATTGACGTTGTTTAAATATATTCCCCCTCCAATTATATCTGATGAACAGTTGTAGAGGTTATTGTAACTAATGGTAGCAGGTAAATTGTTGTTATTATTAATATAAATACCCCCCCCTTAATTGTGGCATGATTCTTGTAGAGCTCAGAGTTAGTTATATTAATGGCAGTATACCATACGGAAATTCCACCACCCCAACCATCAACATAATTGTTATTGATTTTACTATGGTCTATGAGTACTTTACCAAAACTCTTACAATAGATACCAGAGTTCTGACTATACTCCACTTGGGTATAGCTCAATCTACTGGTATCATTGTCCGCCATCACCTCTCCTCCCATGTATCCATTATCAAACTTGATACCACTCCAGCCTAGACTTGTGTCCGCTGCGGTGAAGACCACATAGTTGCTACTATCACCTATTGAGGTGATTTGGCCAAATACTTGGAGTTTACAGTTTTCTCCAAAACTTATTGTGGCACCAGGATCTATGGTCAGGGTTATGGCATCGGGAATGCAAACATTGCTGTTTTTTTCAACTGAACCCCAGGTAGCGTCTTCTACCAAGGTACTGCCGTCATTGGGTTGTATGCCGATGATAGCATCTTGGTTGCTTGTGAAGTTATAGCCTCCTGGATTGATGGAAGCTACGGTGTAGTAGCCATTGTACGCTCCTCCCCAACCGAAGTTGAAGTGGTACATATTTGCATCATCAACGCCATCACAGACAAAGGCATGGCTGCCTACACCATCGCCACGGTAATAAACGGGACGACTCTCAAGGAGCTCCCCTTGTATCAAGGTATTCCATTGGTCATCAGTATATGCCGATTTCTCGACATAACTGATCGTAGAATATGCCATTTTAAAGTAATTCAGGAAGGCCCTTGTCATAGGGTCCTGATCACTTGAATATCCTACGCCAGTACTTCCAGGTCCCCACATACTTCCTACAGAGACAGCAGCGTGGTACATAATGGTAGCTACATCATTATTTAATGATGTAATATTATCGGGCATGTTTGTCCAATTATATGTGGTAGCTCCAAAGTCGGCACCACTGTAGGGATAAGACCCCCATGTATATCCATAACTTCCCAATCCTTGGTCAGGATAATTGTGATACTTGAGAATCTGAGCCATAGCCGTGGCTACACAGCCTGTGTAAACATGACCGCCAGGCCCCGAGGGATTGGCAGGACACATTGCATTATATGGCCAAGTCTGATTCCAGGTAGTTGTTAAAAGAGGATCAACAGTTGAATAGCCTACTCCTCCTTTCGGATTTTGACTATTGCCATCTATTAGCAATTGCCACGATGCAGTGATTTCTTCCGTAGCAGAGATATTATTCTCAACCACGTAAGCAATCTGTGCTTCGTAGTTTCGCATCCATCCCCAAAAGTTATTTCCGACGATAGTGTCGGTATTGTTTTCAGGCACAAGAAATGTACTTTCTGTGCTGTACCCAAGAATGGGTTCAACCCGGTCATCAGCAGCGATTATTACAAATCCGTTGGCGTGACTGAAGACATAGAATGAAGATTTTCTGGTATATACCAGGGAAAGTGTAGATGATTTAGCATCAACTTTTAAGAAGTTGATAGCTACAGTTTGAGCCTTCTCGAGGCTAACAGGAGCGGGAAAAGCAAGATTGCCGATCAAAGTTACGATCAGAAGAGTAATGAATGTAAGTAGTTTTTTTTTCATAATTGACAGCTTACTAATTTTTAGGAACCAAAAATAGACTTAATCTGATAGGTAATCATTTTATCATGATTTTTTCTTTTCATTATCGCCGGAGCAGTGGCATTTCCGCAGTGAAAAAGACTTCTCTAGTGATTTCAGACTAACACTCATACCTTGTTCCACTTTAATAAAAGCCAAAAATGCACATCCGGATGTGCAAAATATTGTATTTTTGCACAAACACTTGTGCTATGTACGAATTGCTTAATCAATCAGAACTGTTAACCAGTAAGGTATCCCTGAAATTTAAAAGATACCTTTTTGATAAAATTAACTGGAACAATCGGCTTATCGGAATCAAAGGTGCCAGAGGTACGGGCAAAACTACCATGTTGCTTCAGTGGCTCAACGAACAGAAAAGTCCAGCAAACAAGGCCGCTTACTTTACACTTGACGATCTCTATTTCTTAACCAATACAGTGGTTGACACGGCAGCCCAATTTTACAGAGAGGGTGGAAAGATACTGGTGTTGGACGAGGTTCATAAATATCCCCAATGGGGAAAAGAAATAAAAATTATCTACGACCGGTATCCTGATTTGCAGATCATCTTCACAGGATCATCCATCATAGATATTTCGCGGCAAGAAGGCGATCTGAGCCGCCGCGCCTTGATGCACGAACTCGTAGGCTTATCCTATCGTGAGTACCTCGATTTTCGGGATATAATAAAGATGGAGCCAATCGACCTGAAAGTGATAATGGACACGGAGCAAAAAAATAAATTGAGCCTGCCACCTGATTTTCGTCCTTTACAGCATTTTGGCGATTATCTTAAATTTGGATATTATCCGTTTTATACCGAAGACCAGGAGGGATACCTGCAGCGCCTGCGCCAGCTTACCCGATTTATTGTGGAGTACGACATGGCAGACCAGCAAGGCTTTGATATAAGAAACGGAAAAAAAATCCTGCAGCTTCTTATCATAATAGCGCAGCAGGTTCCATTTAAGCCAAACCTGGTAAAGCTGGCCGAAAAAACCAACATACATCGTAACTCACTGGCCAACTATTTATATTTTCTTGATGAAGCAAGATTACTAAAATTGCTTTATCCCGCAGGTAAGAGCATAGCTGCATTACAAAAACCTGAAAAAATCTTTTTGAATAACTGCAATCTGTTATACGCTCTTAGCAGTCAGGAGCCTTCGATGGGTACCTTGCGCGAAACTTTTGCGCTGAGCCACCTGAGCATGGCCCATCATGTAACCTTGCCAAAGACAGGCGATTTCCTGGTGGACGACAAAATACTGCTGGAAATTGGCGGAAAGGCTAAAACATCAAAACAACTGGAGGGTGCGCCCGACGCCTGGGTTGTAAGAGATGATATTGAGCATGTAGTTTCTAACGCAATTCCTTTATGGCTATTAGGATTTCTCTATTGAACTCATCCTCTCATTAATCCCCTTCACATCTTTTTGTATCTCGCGGATGCTGTCGATGATCTCGTTTTCGGTGGGTCTTTGTCCGGGTAGCTCGGCGCTGATGTAATGAACAAATTTCCAAACCTCTTTGATCTCGCTTATGTGGATGCTGTAAGGGATGTAGTTGGTGTTGAGCGAGTGCAGGCGCAGCAAACCCTTCTCTTCTATTTGGTTTTCGACGACTTTAAAAAGGATACCTTCGTTTAGCGTGAGGATGATGCATGCCTCGCCCTTGCGGATGAAGTTCCAGTTTTGAATAAATTCTCCTGTAACGTACGATCCGGGTGGGATGGGAAGCATCGAGTCGCCCTGAATCTGAAAGGTGCGGTATTTTTTTTCTTTCGATAAAAACGGCAGCTTAAAGGTGGGCAGGATGCGGATAAACTCCGGATCGGCAAAGCCATTGGTGTAGCCTGCGCGTGCTTTCTCGCCCACCAGTTCTATGTTTTCGTCGTTTTCCTGATCTACGGTGGTAGCCAGTACGCGCAGGCTGCTGCCGCGGATGTAGACGTCGTAGCCTTTCTCGAGCTGCGAGAGCTGGCTGGGCGTGAGGTTGCGTAGGTCTACTTTGATAAGTGTGTCGATGGCCACGCCGAAATAATCCGAAAAAATCAGCAGGCTGTCGATGCCTGGCCGCGCGATCTGGTTTTCGTAATTGTTGTAGGTCGAACGTTTGATGTTTAGGCTCGCTGCTACATCTTCCTGGGTGCGGCCTTTGCGCTTTCGCAATAAGCGGATGTTGGTGCTGAAATGCATTTTTTACCTCCAAATATTTATTAACAATCAATTGTTGGCAACTTCGAGATGTTTATCTTGTAGCCGAAATAATGATTAAAAAATAATCAAAAGTAAACCTTTTTTCGGAATACCAATAGAAACTTTAAGAAAATGTTGACCGACGAAAACCTTCCCGTCCTGGGCCGCACGATTGTCCATCTGGACCTTGACGCTTTTTTTGTGTCGGTGGAGCGACTGATGAACTCATCATTGGAGGGAAAGCCTGTGATTATTGGCGGTTCCAGCGATCGGGGAGTGGTGGCCAGTTGCAGCTACGAGGCGCGGCGTTTTGGAGTGCGCTCGGCTATGCCCATGAAACTGGCTTTGAATCTGTGCAGCCATGCCACGGTGGTGCGTGGCGACATGGAGAACTACAGCAAGTACTCGCGGCTGGTTACCGAGGTAATTGCCGAGCAGGCGCCTCTGTACGAAAAAGCTTCTATCGACGAGCATTACCTGGACCTGACGGGGCTGGAGCGTTTTTTTGGTGCAATGAAATGGGCGCACGAGCTGCGGGCACGCATCATACGCGAAACGGGACTGCCTATTTCGCTGGGCCTTTCGGTAAACAAAACCGTGTCGAAAATAGCCACCGGCGAGGCCAAGCCTAACGGCGAGCTGCAGGTAGAGCAGCCGCGGGTGCGTCCTTTTCTCGAACCACTTTCTATACGCAAAATCCCGATGGTAGGCCTCAAGACTTACCAGTTGCTGCGTTCGATGGGCGTAGCCGACATTCGCACCCTGAGCCTGATACCGCCTGAGATGATGGAGAAGCTCATGGGCAAAAATGGTCTTGACATCTGGAAGAAAGCCAACGGTATCGATACCGCGCCTGTGGTGCCTTACTCCGAGCGCAAATCCATCAGCACCGAAACTACCTTTGAGCAGGACACCATCGACGTGCAGCGCCTGCGTGAAGTGCTGAGTACGATGATCGAAAAAATCGCTTTCCAAATGCGCAAGAAAGAGAAGCTTACCGGCTGCGTCACGGTAAAAATTCGCTATGCCAACTTTGATACCCACACCCTGCAAAAAACCATCACCTACACCTCATTCGATCATGTGCTTACGCGTGTGGCACTGGAGCTTTTCGAGCGGCTCTACCAGCGGCGCATGCTCATTCGCCTCATAGGAGTACGCTTCAGCCATCTGGTAAGTGGCGTGCAGCAACTCGACCTCTTCGAGGATACGCCCGAAATGGTGAGTCTCTACCAGGCGCTCGATCGCATCCGCAAACGCTACGGCCTCATGGCTGTAACCAAAGCTATTTCGCTGGCGCCGAATCCGGGATGAAATTAATAAGACGGTACGAAATGAGAAAGCTGTTGGATTGTCGGGCGCGCAAAGAGAAATTTTATTTTGAAGTTATTAATCTTTCGGGATGGAAAAATTATTCAGAATTCCAATTGATAATGGTTAAAATCCTTTGTCTGCGAATTTCCGCCAAAGAAGCAAATTAGCGCTAATTATTCGTGTTCATTAGCTTAATTGGTGTGAATTGGTGGATGATTTTAAACCTTATCCAGCACTTGCAATATTTTCCCGATGCTTTCGTCGATTTGTTGGCGGGTGATGATAAGCGGCGGCGCGATGCGAAAAGCCTGCGGCATAAAGAAGAATGGGTCGGTGACGATGCCTTCGTCGAGCAGAAGTTTCATAGCACGTGCATTTGTCTCAGGAGATTTCAGCTCGATGCTCATCAGCAGCCCTTTTCGGCGCACTTTTACTACGGCAGGATGTGGCGAAAGCGCCTTTTCAAACTGCGCTCCTTTTTCGTCGGCTTCAGCTATCAGCTCGGGGTTTTCGGTAAGCACCTGCAGGTTGGCCAGCGCTGCTGCGGCGCTCACCGGATGCCCGCCAAAGGTGGTGATGTGTCCGAAGTCGGGGTTGTTGGTAAAAGCGAGCATCAACTTTTTGTCGGCAACAAACGCGCCGATGGGCATGCCACCACCCATTCCTTTGGCCATGCAGATAATATTCGGGACGATGCCATAATTTTCAAAGCAAAATAATTTTCCGGTGCGGCCAAACCCTGTTTGTATTTCATCAAAAATCAACAGCGTTCCGGTTTCGGTGCATCGCTGGCGCAGTGCCATCATATATTCCTGGTCCGGCACGATGATTCCAGCTTCGGCTTGCATGGGTTCTACCAGCACACAAGCCGCTTTGCTGTCGATACGTTTGAGGTCGTCATAATTATTAAAACGTAGAAATTCGATGTCAGGCAGCAGTGGACGATAGGCATTTTTGAGTTGTTCGTTGCCCAGCATACTGTAGGCGCCGTGTGTGCCGCCGTGGTAGCTGTTGGTGAAGCCGATGAGGCGGGAGCGACCTGTTATGCGTTTGGACAGTTTTAGCGCGCCTTCCACAGCTTCGCTGCCCGAATTAACAAAGTAAACAGAGTTGAGCGATGTTGGCAGCTTTTGCGTAAGCAACTGCGCCAGCTTTACTTGCGGCGACTGGATAAATTCGCCATACACCATCAGGTGCATGTATTTGTCCAACTGATCTTTTACCGCCTGCACAATGGCCGGATGGCGGTGCCCCAGGTTGTTGACACAAACGCCCGAAACCAGATCGGTGTAGCGTGTTCCATTGGAGCCATACATGTAAATACCTTCGGCCGAAACAATCTCAAGTCCCATCGGAAATAGCGAGGGCAGAGCCACATGTTCAAAAAAAAGCTGTCGTTGCGTAAGCATAGTTTTTTAAATATCAAATAGCAAAATTCAAAAAAACAAATAAAATCCAAAAAATTAAAACTCAAAATTCCATTGAGGTTTTAAATATTGGATTTTTAATATAGAGATTTATTTGTGATTGTTTACACCGACTTCCGGCGGTTGTTTTATTGTCATTTGTAATTTCGTTTTATTCCTCTTTGAGCCGGTCGATGTCGCGGCGTTGTTTTTTAGTTGGTCTTCCGGTTCCCCGGTCGCGGCGCTCGAAGTTAAGTTGGTTGATGATTTTGAGGCGTTCGTAGGCTTCGGGTGGGGTGAGGTCGTCGGCAAAATCGGGCACCAATCGGGCAGCTACCCTATTTTGCAAAGGCTCCTTCACGCGAAGTGTTCGCGTTAGCTGTGGGCTTACTCTTACCTCCACTTCGTCGCCAACCTTTGCTTCACGCGAAGCTTTTACAGGTTGTCCTGCAATCACCACTTTTCCCGTGCGACACGCATCAGCGGCCTGGCTCCGCGTTTTGAAAACACGCACAGCCCAGAGCCATTTATCTATTCTTACCCCATCTGCCATAGCAGGCGTCGTTTATTTAGTTCTAAAATAAAGTTGTATCGGAATGCCCTTAAAATCGAAATGTTTGCGGATTGCATTTTCCAAAAATCGAGTGTAAGACTCTTTGACGTACTGCGGAGAGTTGCAGTAAAAAGCAAATGCCGGAAATTTGGTCGGCAACTGTGTGATGTATTTTATCTTCACATATTTGCCTTTGGTAGCGGGTGGCGGCGAGCTTTCGATGATGGGCAGCAGTAAATCGTTGAGTTTCGAAGTAGCAACGCGGCGGCGGCTGTTTTGAAAGGCCTCGTTGGCGGCTTCCAGCGCCTTAAAGATGCGTTGCTTGCTGATGACCGAAGTGAAAACGATTTCATAATCGGTAAAAGGTGCCGTCTTTTTGCGGATTTCATTTTCAAAATCCAGATGTGTATTGGAACTTTTCTCAACTAAATCCCATTTATTAATAACCATCACCACTGCTTTCCTGTTTTTCTCGATCAGGTGCAGAATGTTGATGTCCTGTGCTTCAAAACCAGTGGTGGCGTCTACCATGAGCAGACATACATCGCTGTTTTCGATGGCGCGAATCGAGCGCATCACCGAGTAAAACTCGATGTTTTCGTGTACGCGGCTTTTCTTGCGCAGCCCTGCTGTATCCACCAGGTGAAAATCGAAGCCGAAGCTGTTGTAGCGTGTGTTGACGGCGTCGCGGGTGGTGCCGGGAATATCGGTGACAATGTTTCGTTCGTCGCCCAGCAGCGCATTGATGAACGACGATTTGCCTACGTTGGGTCTGCCTATTACTGCAAAGCGCGGCAGGTCGTCCAGGTTGTCGTCGGGGATTTCCTCAAAGTGCTTTACAATTTCATCGAGCAGATCGCCGGTGCCGCCACCGTTGATGGCCGATACCGGGAAAATCTGATCCAGCCCCATAGAATAAAATTCGGCGATCTCATGTACGTTTTTTGGGCTATCTACTTTATTCACAGCTACAAAAACCTTTTTTGGTGAGCGCCGCAGGATGTCGGCTACGTCCTGATCAAGGGGTGTAAGACCGTCGCGGGAGTCTACCACCATCAGGATTACATCGGCCTCTTCCATGGCCAGATCAACCTGTTTGCGGATTTCTCCCTCAAAGATGTCGTCGGAGCCTACCACATAGCCGCCCGTGTCGATCACCGAAAAACGCTTGCCGTTCCAGTCGCTTTGCCCGTAGTGGCGGTCGCGCGTTACGCCGCTGGTTTCTTCCACGATGGCGGCGCGTTGGCCGGTGAGTCTGTTGAAAAGTGTCGATTTGCCCACGTTAGGCCGGCCTACTATTGCCAGGATATTTGCCATGTTTTATTTTTTTAATATTAAAAATGTAATGCTTAAAACTCTCAAAATGATTGCAGGATTCGGACAAACCTATACTGCTAATATCCAAAGCGTCGCAGGGCTTGTTCGTTGTCGCGCCAGTCTTTGTCGACTTTTACGCTCAATTGCAGATAAACTTTCTTACCCAGAAACTCTTCGATATCTTTTCGCGCAAGCGTTCCCAACTGCTTGATGGCTTTGCCGCCCTTGCCCAGGATGATGATCTTTTGGGTTTCGCGCGTTACATAAATAAAGGCCTCAATGTGTGCCAGCCTTTCCGTTTCTTTAAATTGATCTACCACCACCTCCACGGAATACGGAACTTCTTTTCGATAGAGCAACAATGCTTTTTCGCGAATGATTTCCGAAACAAAAAACCGATAGCTTTTGTCGGTGAGCTCATCTTTGGGATAATAGGCAGGATGCTCTGGCAGTTTGGCAACGATTTGTTCGAGCACTGCCGTGATGTTGAAATTGTGCAACGCCGAAACCGGTATCACCGAAGCATTCGGAAAAATCTCCGACCAGTGGTTGATGGATTCTTGCACCTGCTCCTGCTTTTGTGTGTCCACTTTATTGATCACGACAATGAGCTGCTGGCCTTTTTCCGAGTCGAGCGTTTTGATTCCTTCTGCAGGTTCCTTCTCGCCGGGTTCCACAATGTAGAGCACGATGTCGGCATCTTCGAGTGCCTCACGCACCTGATCCATCATCGATTCGTGCAGTTTGTAATGTGGTTGCAGGATGCCGGGAGTATCCGAAAAAACAATCTGATAGTCGTCGGTGCTCACGATGCCTTTGATGCGGTGGCGGGTAGTCTGCGCTTTGTTTGTGATCACCGCAAGTTTTTCGCCTACCAGCGCGTTGAGTAGCGTCGATTTGCCCACGTTGGGCTTCCCGAGCAGGTTAACAAATCCGGCTTTGTGTGACATAAGTGCGCTTTTTTAATTAACTGTTTGCAGCGTTTTTGGTTTCAAATTTCATCATCCAATACTTTCGCTTTGTGCGATAGCATAGAACAAAAAAGCCGGTAACTGTGATGGTACCGGCTTTTTTTGGTATTAGTAGCGGGGATAGGATTCGAACCTATGACCTTTGGGTTATGAGCCCAACGAGCTACCACTGCTCCACCCCGCAATATATTTTTAACTCTGTAAAGAACTTTTCTGTTTCAATTGGCCGGCAAAGATATTATTTTTTATTAAGCTGGCAAATTTATTTATTGAAGAATATTTTGAAAAGTCACTTCCTATAACAGTCACACCGTGAATGTTATTTGAGCAGAAACAACTTTTTCAGGATATTTGTGGATTGGCCTGACGTTATTCACGGTGTGACTTTTAACTCTTTTTCCTATTCGTGTTCATTAGCCTAATTCGAGTGAATTCGTGGATCGCTATTTAAAAACCCACGTAATTAGCTTTTGTGCATTTGTTGTGTTGGAATAATTTTTTATCAGCACTTCTCGTCGTTTTGCCACTTCCTGCATGTCGAAATCTTTATGAGCCACCAATGCTATTTTTTCTTTGAGTTCGTCGGTAGAGCAGGCAATCTCGCACAGTGAGTCCAAACCGGTGCCCTGCACCATTTCAGGATTTACGATACAAAAACGGCCTTTGAAAAGCGTGTTGAGCAATTTGAGTTTGAGACCGGTGGGTTGAAAGGTAACCAGGATATTGGCTTGTGCGTCGCGAATAAGACCAAACATCGTTGCATCGTCCGGGTTGGTGATGAGGCGTACATTTTTGTGGTTGCTGCATGTTTGGATGAGATGCGTTGGCGGATCCATGCCGGCAATCACTAGTTGCTCCGGTAGCCCGGCAAAAACTTCTTCCACCAGATATTCGGCAGCGTTATAATTCTCTGTCACCGACAATTTGCCGTGATAAAGAAAAAAATCGGATTTGCCTGCTTGTACTTCAAAATCGTCATTGGGATGAAAACTCGGAAGGTATTCGACGTGGTGCTGCGGGAAGTGCTTCTGCAAATAGGCCGTATCGCTAGCTGACACCGCCAGCATCAGGTCGGCGTACTTTAATTTTTCCTGAAAGCGCTTCAGCCGCCAGCTTTCGATGGTGAAGAAAAGTTTCTTAAAAATATTTTTTTCGGCTTTAGCCAAATGCAAATAATAATGGTGCTCGATGTTGCTTTCGCGATAGGTTTTCGTGCGCTGCTCCAGACGTGGATCGTTAAGATAAAAGCACGAATGCAGCCCTTCAAAAAGGATCGGATAATCGTCGGCCAAAAGGTTTTTGATAAGCTGCTCCGACCTCCGGCTGTTTACGATGTAGGGTTTCAGGCTTATGTTGGTGCGCCAGCCGGTGCGGCGGGGATAATAATACACCTTTTCGCAGAGCGCTTCAAGTTCCGGTGATTCGTTGCGTCCGTAAGCATAGCAATGTAAAAAGACGCCGATGCCAGCTTTTTTTAAAGTTTTTATTTTATAAAAAACATCTATCACACCGCCGTAGTTGGCAGGGTAGGGGATGTCGAAGGAGATAATGTGGAGTTTTTTTTCAGACATATTGTTTTAAAATCTTTATCAAAACCTGCTTTTCGTTTTCCCAGTTGAGCGCCTTTGCTGCTGCAAGGCAGTTTTGGCGGTAGAGCTGCAGCTTTTCGGTGTCGGTTAGCATAGCGTCGATGTGAAGGGCGATGCTGCGCGGCTCGTGGCTGCTGATGATTTCGCCAACCTGCCATTTATCCACTATCTTTTTTATTTCCGTAAGCGGCGACACCATTACGGGTACGCCGGCATGGATGTAATCGAAGAGCTTGTTGGGCAACGAATAGCGGTAGTTGATGTTGGTATCTTTATCTATCGAAAGTCCGATTGTAGCCAGGCGGGTGTAGCTGCGTAGCTTTTCAAAAGGCATGGGTGGCATAAAAGTTATTCTGTCGGTGAGCTGCAGGTCAAGTGTCATCTGCTTTAGCTGTCCGATTACATCGCCACCGCCGATAATCAGCAATTGTCCGCGCTGCACATATTGCATAGCTTCCACCAGCTCTTCGGCGCCGCGTTGTATGTTGATGCCCGATCCCTGCAACAGCACCATGGGCTTGTCGTTGGCAAGCTTTAATGAAACCGGAGCCGGAGCAGAAGCATCCTTTTGCTGCGGCGGGATGTTGCGCACCACGTGAATCTCTTTGTGGTATTTTTCGCGAAAGAGCTTGGCTATCGAGTCGTTGACGGTGATTACCGTTTTGATGCGTGGCAACAATGTGGCTTCAATCTTTTTCCAGACGTCCTGCACAAACTTGCGATTGACCAGTTCGGGCGTTTCGGTAAAATATTCATGGCTGTCGTAAACGATTGGAATGTTTTTGATTTTCGAAATCAAATAGTTGGGCAGCAGTGTGTCGAGGTCGTTGGCAAAGAGCAGATCGGCATGGCGCCAGAGCAGCACAAAGAAAAGCAGAACGTTGTAACAGGCGTAAAACAGCGGCCCATGTTCAAAGAGCAGCCGCATGCGGTGCATGGCATAAGGGCGAGATGGCAGCGGCAGACTTCGTTTGCGGCGGCGCCCCACAAGCAGCACCTCATAGCCCAGCTCCTGCAGTACCAGGCAGCTTTTGTTAACGCGCTGGTCGGTAACAAGATCGTTGATAACCGAAACAATGGCTTTTTTCAAAGTAGCGTAATTGTCATTTTCAATCTGCGAAAATAGTTAAAAGACCGGGGAATCTTGAATTTGAAATCTTACCTGTGAAACTGCCGATGGCGCCAGGAAAGCAGAAAATGAAACGACGGAGAGAAACGTGTCATGTGCAAAACCTTTATAGTTTTGGCAAATTAATGATGTCCAATGATGATACGGAAAAGAAAAAGGAAAAAACAAACTAAATTATTGCGTGAATTTAGAAAAATCCATAGAGCTTTGGGTGCGGCTCTTTTCATTTTTCTCTTCATCGTTTGTACCACAGGACTTATGCTTGGATGGAAAAAGAATAGTGGTGGTTTGATTTTGCCAAAAACGCCTGTTGGTACATCAACAGATTTAAAAAATTGGCTCCCTCTCGACAGCTTGCATACCATTGCCTGCAATGTCCTTCACGACTCCGTTTCATCTGAATTATCGGTTGAGCTTGTGAAAATTGACATAAGAAAAAAATACGGGATTGTTAAATTCGTTTTTGTTGATGGATATTGGGGGATTCAGCTCGACGGCACTACAGGAGAGGTTTTGAACGTCCAGACAAGAGTTTCCGATCTTGTTGAAGGTATTCATGATGGCTCAATCCTTGACCAATATTTTGGAACTACCGGCGGACCAATCAAATTAATTTACACTTCCATTATGGGGCTTGCCCTGCTGACGTTTACAATTACAGGATTTTGGCTTTGGTATGGGCCTAAACGAATGAAAAAAGAAAAACATGCTACCGAAAATGATCGATCCGATTAGTATCTTCGGTAATTCGCGGGCAAGAAAACAATCCGCGAATTCACGCGAATTTTTGTGAATTAGCACGAATAAATATTTGCTTTTAAGGAAATTGAAAACTTAATTTTTTGCCTCACCCCCGACCCCTCTCCATTTGGAGAGGAAAGCACTTCTGCCGGGTTTTATAGGAGTTCGCCAAACAAAACGCTTCGTTTGGTTTTCCCGCTATTCTACGAAAGAGAGCTCCCTTCTCCGTGTCGGGGATGGGGCATTGGTGGAGGTGAACTGGTGAAGGGATCGAAACAATTTAGTGGAAGCGTTGCCAACCAAATAATTACTAATATTTTCTGTTCCTGATTTCCATAAAAAAAACTCCCGCAGGCTTATTCCGGCGGGAGTTTTTAAATTTTAAAAAGAGAATTGCTATTCCTCTATCGTCTCTTCTTGTTGCTGCCAATGGCTATACACTTTGCGTCCGCCATAGGCTGCGCCCAGGCCAAGCAAAATGGCAACGCCGCTGCCGATAGGAGCTCCACCACCCGGAGGTTGGTTGTTGTTTTGGTTATGTCCGCCACCCGGGGGCAGCGGCGGATCACCCATCTGAGCGTTGGCAAATAATCCCCAGCCCAAAAACAAAGTGAGCAGCAGAATCCCTTTAGTGATTTTTCCTGTCTTTTTCATATTAAAGTATTTTATTCGTTTATAGATAGTTGCAACTTAAAATCTTCTTATTTCGTGATGAACACCTTGCGGTTGATTCCTTTTTCGTTCGATATTACTTGCACCACATAGATGCCCATTTGTAATGATGATGCATCGAGGGTTGTGAGCGTGCTGCCCTCCGTTTTGCCCTGCAATACCAACTGTCCGGAAATGTTAAACACATTTACTAAGCTCCGCTCTTTCAAAGGCGTTTCTATGTAAATTATGTCGTCGTATGCATAAGCATTAGCGCCTTCATTGGTAGCAATCTGGTCGATACCGACGGCACCAAACGACACCAGGAAGCGGTCTACATCATCTCCGGCACTTGACGTGAAACTGTAAACATGTTTTTCGCTGAGGTTGGTTACCGTACCCGTTTTTTTATCGGTGAGATAAACTGCACGACTTGCTGTGCTTTCTTTCAGTTCGATGGTGAAGGCAGAGGCTGCATTCTTCACAAAGCCGAAGGGGATATCCAAACCCGCTTCGATACTGGGAATGCTGTTGGTAGAGAGAAGCTCATCACCAACTACCGAGTAAAACAATGGAGCATAACCTGCCAGGAAGCGTGAATCGTATTTAAAGTCAAAACCTTCGGTAGCCATTGGATTAACCATAATCTTGCTTTCCTGTGCCGTACCGTGATCGGTTTCAGCAGCTACCAATAATAGTTGCTCATGGCCTGATTTGTAGAATGGCTGTGAACTATGCACACGTGAAGCAGCAGGAATGGTTAGGCTGGTTGTAGTGTTTACTTGAACCATAAAACCTTGTGCCATTGGGATAATATCATTGATAATATCGGAATAACTTCCGGTATTGTTCCAAATTTTTGCAACTTCGGCCACATCTCCCAGTGTCCAGTTCCCATCGCCCCAGGTTAATGAACTTGCAAACGGGTTGCCCAGCAGGTTCCATCCGCTATACTTATCTCCGCTTTTAGTGAGATTAGTTTTGTTGACATCATTGGTATTAAACACTCCGGTAAATGTTTTTGTAGTTTCAGGTGCTTCGTAGGAAACAAGGTAGCCTTGACCCAAGTTGAAGTCCGTGTCGCCATTCCAGTCAACGAAGAAAGGAGGGGTCACAGCTTCTTTATAGTTAATCCATGTACCGTTGGATTCTTCCCATCCGTAAAAATCATAATTGCCAGTAGCAAATTCCGAGATAGCCTGTCCTAAAACCGGTGAACTGATATGGTGCCATCCTGTTAAGTAATTATCGTCATCCCAACCGCCGGTTAGATAGCGCTCAACAGTTGTTCCGGCACTGTTAAAAGTCCCATAATCAATAAATGAACCCGTTCCAGTGGCATCAGATTGAATCAACAGATTACCGCCTATCGTTAACGATTTACCTTCGTCAATAGTTACTGACCCCAAAGGACTGATGGTGAAAGCGTTGCAAGCAAAGGTATTATCAACCGTAACATTCCCATTAATGGTAACATCAGTAGTTTCTGATGGCGGCCCGGGGTTCCAGTTGGCTGGATTACTCCAGTTGCCGGTGCCGGTGAAGGTAGCCGTAGCAGGATTTGTCTCATAAATTGAGATGTCATCAATAGCTGCAGGTGGATTAGAGCCGCTTGCATAATCATTTTCCCAAGCAAACACAAGCCTTTTAGTTGTGCCGGAATAGTCAACCAATAATTCATGTTCGAATAAAGTCCAGTCGTTTGCTTGATTAAAAATAGCGCCAATTTGACCAGTTCCTGGGAGGACGCCGGCTACAGGTGTATAAGAGACATCAACCAAATACACTTTCAGATAATCATAGGACGATTCACCCACGCCTTTCCACCAAAACGATAAATTAAATTCTTGTGCCCCTTTGGGGAATGTAATATCTCTGTAAATATGGACAACTGAAGATGCATCATTTATGGTATAGGCGTTTGTGACTCCTGCGTCATTTGAAACATAAGCAGCTTGCGCGCCGCCATGTGCTGTTGCTGTGCCAACATGCCATTGGTTTATTTCTGAACCATTTGCAATAGTCCATTGGTTAGGCCAGTTTTCAAAATTTTCAGTTAAGGGGAGCGTGGCAAGAACTTGTTTTGTGGTAAACGTTTTCGGGCCAGCCCAACCGCTTGCATCACCGCTACCACAATCAGCTTGCACATACCATTCATAAGTGCTGTTCCCATCAAGGCCTGAAAGGGTATAGGGATTTGTAGTCACACCATCTGGAATAAGCGTGCCTTCATTTTCGTTGGCAGGATTAAAACCGGGTGCGCCATACTTGATATTCCATGCAGCAGCGCTACCTCTTTCTGTCCAACCGAGATCGGCAGAACTGGCCGTAATGTTTCCTATGGTTAATTTCAGTGGAGCGGGGCAAGTGGGCGTCTCGTAAATTGAAATATCATCAATTGAAATATACGTGGGAAGGCTATTGAGTGAGGCAAGGATACCTATTGAATATACACCATCTGTAAGAGGAGTAAAAGTTCCGGTAATTAATTGGTAATTGCCATCTACAATATTGGTTAGAGCTACTATTGGATTCTCAATATCCATAGATTCTTTATTGGATGCTGTACCATAGCTAACTATTATGCTGGTAGATTCAGCATGAAACCTATCTTGCCGGGCATACATATCGTAAGTGTATTCAGTTTCACCCTTCAGTTCAACTTTCTGAAACATCCATCGGCTGTTTTCGTTTCCTAGGAAAGCATTCCATAAACCTGTTCTGGGGGTTCTGTTGTAACCAGTCTCAGTTCTATTGGCTATCCATATTTTAATTTTCCCACCATTACGTTCCTGTATCCAGTCGTTAGCAATTGCTTCACCGTCTGTGTGTCCAGTCTCAAAGCCTTCAGTATAAGGAATCGTGTAGTATTCATAACCGGTAGTAAAGGTTTTCGGGCCTGTCCAGGCACTTTGATCACCACTACCACAATCAGCTTGCACATACCAATCATAAACAGTATTTGATGTCAGCCCTGATATGGCATAAGGGTTTGTGCCTATGTTGGGAATAAGCGTGCCTTCAGTTGTGGGATTAAAACCGGGTGCACCATACTTGATATTCCAGTTAGTTGCGCCAGCTCTTTCAGTCCAGCCAAGATCGGCAGTGATGCCTATGATGTTCGATACAGTTAAATCATAGGGTGCCAGACAAGTTGGTGTTTCATAAATTGAAATGTCATCAATGGAAATATAATAGGGACTATAATTGATTGTGCCAAGGATACCTATTACATATACACCATCTGCATCAGGAGAAAAAGTTCCGGTGATCAATTGGTAGCCTCCATTTGTAATATCGGTTTGGGTGACTATTGGATTCGTCATAGAGGCTGAATTAGCTGCTTCACCATAGCTAACCGTTATGCTGGCATCTGAAGCATCAGAACCATCCTGCCGGGCAAACATATCAAAAGTGTAATTTTTTCCAGCCTCGAGGGAAATATCCCGAAACATCCACCGTGTGTTGCCGTGTCGTAAAGAAGCATTCCAATCCCCTGTTCTGGGTGTTCTGTTATAAAAGGTCGCAGTGTCACTAGTTATCCAATTCTCCGAGCCGCTAATAGCTTCCTGAATCCATCCGTTTGCGATAGCGTTTCCGTCTGTGTTTCCAGTCTCAAAGCCCTCAGTAAAAGGCGGAATAATAGTGGGATCGGCCATAGTTGTAAAACTCCAGATCGGGCAATCGGGAGCGTCTCCTTTTATGTTGTATGGAACTACTTGCCAGTAATAGGTTGTACTGTATTCAAGAACACTGACCGGGGTATAGGGTGATGTTTGTTCCGTTCCATTTTCAATATCAATAGGTGTGCTAATTCCTGCTCCATCGGTTCCAAAATAGAGTTTATATCCTGAGGGAATTCCTCCGGTAGTTCCGGCAGACCAGCTGAGCGTTGTATTATTCCAAACACCGGTTGCTGCATCATCTGGTGATTTAATGGTGGCAGGGTCAGGTATCTCTGGGAAAATTACAGGTCCCATGACGTAGTCAATATAAAATTCCTTAAAACCTTCACTCGTTGCATTAGCTGAAAACGCAAGATAATACTCGCCAATAGCAACTGTAGATAAATCAATTACATATTTGGTGAATGCAGGGCTTAAGGTAATTGCGGGGCCGATGTCATTCCAGTCTAATTTATTTGCTGAGTATTTAATTTGAATCTGTTGAGATGAGCCTGTATAATTTCTAGCATAAAACGTCAATGATTCACTTCCGCTTAATGAAATCCTGGGTGTTATTAGTTTTTTATCACTAACAGGACCACTACTATATAAAAAAGCACTTAATGTTCCATCGTAGCCCCCTGATGATTGCTGCCATGATGCATCGTCCTTAGCCCAGCCTACTGGTGGGAAGGTTTCTCCTTCGAAGCTCTCGAATAACGAACCCGCTGCGAGTGCATTGCCAGTGAGAACAACAGTAGAAGGTGATCCGGGAGCATTGTGAACTATGTTTAGGTTAGCCGTTTTATTGCCAGCTGAGGTGGGAGTAAAGGTTACGCTAATAGTTGTTGATTCGCCTTCAGCTAAGCTAATTGGATAGCTTACCGCTGCCAAAGTAAATTGGTTTGCATCGGTACCCGAAACTGTAATTCCATTGGAAGCGATGCTTAAAGTACCCACGCCAGTATTTGTAATTGTAAATGTTTGTGCTGCTGAGGTTTCACCTACATAAGCGCCACCAAAATCTTTAGATTCAGGCGAAATGGCAAATAGGGGCGTGGTGGGGATTTCTTCAATGGTTACATTATCAACAAATAAATCGTTGTCGGCATTGAATGCGGTTGATTCACCGTAGAACCCTATTTTTACCAGGCCTGAATAGGAGGAGGAAAGGTCAATAATAATTTTCTCGCCTGTGGTTGAAATATTATTGAAAACATTAGTTGATCCGGCATTGTCCCAGAGCATTAGTGTGTTGGCAGAAGTCCAGGTAGCTCCGTTGTCAGTTGATATAACAACTGCAAATTTATCATCTGTTCCAGTCATTTCAGGAGTTCCTGTAGAGCCATACCTGGTTAATGCCAGATCAAAGGTTAATCTGTAATCTGTGCCATCACCCAGATTAATGGACGAGGTAATTAACCATTCTTTTCGTGAAGAACCATAAATATTAACACGTGCAGCTCCGGTTGTTCCTACATTGGCAAAGCCATCAACCGCCCAAGCACTTGATGAACCAGTCAAGGTTATTGTTTCACCAAGCAGCCCTTGTGCTTTTGTCCAGTTTGCTGGAAGAAAGGTGTTAAACTCTTCTGTAAAAGGTGGTGTAAGGATAGGATCGGCTTCTGTGGTAAACGACCAAATCGGGCAGCCATTAGCGTTTCCATTTCCGTTGTATGGTACTACCTGCCAGTAATAAGTGGTTGAATAAACCAACTCAGGATCGTAAATGTTTACAATTCCTAAATCTGTACCATTTACGATAGAAGTTGGCGGATTATCAGTTCCGAAATACAGCTTATATCCATTAGGGAATCCACCTCCAGAAGCCCAGTTAAGGGTGGCTGCCAATTGTACAGCTGTTGCGCCAGAGTTTGGAGCCGTAAGAATGGCGCAATCGGGTTGATTTGACATGTCCAGGGCAGGGCCTACAACATGATCAATAAAAACGTAATATCCATTTATAGTGTAGTAATGAATGGCAACATATTTAGTATTTAGAGGAAGATCAGTTTTTGAGTACTGTTGCCAGGAACTGAATATTGGGGATATACCCTCTTCTGCCCAAGTAAAGTCATCAATTTCCTTTCCCGTGGACGACCATCCAATTCTACAATCTTCGTTATTGTTACCGGTCGTTATATGCCAAAAAGAAAATGATTGATTTTCTTCACTAACAATTAATTGTGGGGTAATTAAATATTGATCGTAGATAGTTTTACTGGAATAGGACGAAAAACGAAAAGACCGATCTCCGTCATATTGCCTTTCAATACTATGAATTACGGTGTTAACAGTTGGGTTATTGTCACCATAAATAACAGTCCAACCCTCGGGTGGAACAGGAGATTCATTCTCAAAGCTCTCAAAAGGCATTTGCCCCCACGAACTTCCAGTCCAGAAGAGCAATGCAGTAAAAAGTAAAAGTAATTTTTTCATCAGTAAGTGTTTTAATTTAGTTAAAATGAATAGTAATGCTATGTGGTTTTAATTCCCGTAGGGGAAAAATAAATTTGTAAGCTTGTGGTAAGCTGCGGTTTTTTCATCGCCTTTACAGTACCCGGAATGAGTAGCTGTAAAGCTGATTATTTCATAGTATTCAAAAGTATTCATGCCGATTCTAAAATATTGTTTAACAAAACGCTAAAATTTCTCTGTATTCAACTGAAAAAAAAGCCCTTAATTGGATATTTCAGTAATACTGACCCCCTTGGGTTTTGGTCTCAAAGAACCCAATGGCGCTGCAAGATTACAGCATCTTTTTCATCTTTCTGCCTTTAATTCGATTCGGTGTGACGTGTGTACCAAAAGGCTTGAAATTGCAACGCAATAGGTCCACTCAAATCGCATCAAACCAACTGTATACAGGTAGTTGAAGGGAATGGCGTGCATGGATTTGTAAGATGATGTTTTGCGGTTTCCATCCAATCCGGTTACTGTTGTTTCTCCGGATGTGTGCGTCTCTGCGGTCGATAAATCGTTCAACCATTATTACTGCACGGTTTCATCATTCCAATTTTATTCTAATAAAAAAAGACGCACTGCTGTGCGTCTTTAAAATCTTCTCACCTCTCATCAATCACCTCTTTTTTCTACTTGCTACTATCTGAATGATCGATGGCTGCTTTGACAAAACTCACAAAGAGCGGGTGCGGATTGGCCACGGTGCTTTTGTATTCGGGATGAAATTGTACGCCCACAAACCAGGGGTGGCTGGTAAGTTCTACAATTTCCACCAGATGACCGCGTGTGTTGATGCCCGACTGAATGAGGCCTGCCTGCTGGTATTGATACATGTATTTGTTGTTAAACTCATAGCGGTGGCGATGACGCTCGGTAATTTCGTCTTTGCCGTAGATTTTGAAGGCCAGCGTTCCGGGCGAAATGGTGCATTCGTAGCTGCCCAGGCGCATGGTGCCACCCATACCCGAGATCTTTTTCTGTTCTTCCATCATATCTATTACCGGATGTGGCGTCTTGTTGTTGAATTCAGTGGAGTTGGCTTTTTCGAGTCCCAGCACATTGCGGGCAAACTCTATCACAGCGCATTGCATGCCCAGGCAAATGCCCAAAAATGGGATGCCTTGCGTACGTGCATACTGGATGGCTAATATTTTTCCTTCGATGCCGCGGACGCCAAATCCCGGCGCTACCAAAATGCCGTCGAGGCCGGCGAAGCGTTCGCCGATACCATTTTCCTCAAGCTCTTCGCTTTGGATGAGCTCCAGATTCACTCTGCAGTCGTTGGAGGTGCCGGCGTGGATAAACGATTCGATGATGGATTTGTAGGCGTCTTTCAGCTCCACGTATTTTCCTACCAACCCGATGCTTATCTTACGCGAAGGATTCTTGTATTTGCGTAAAAATTCTTTCCACTGCTCCAGTTTGGGTTCACTTTCGATGGGCATATTAAGCTTGCGCAATACCTCCACATCCAGCTTTTCTTCGAGCATGAGCAGCGGTACGTCGTAAATGGTCTCCGCATCAATGGATTCGATTACCGACGATTCTTCCACATTACAAAACAGAGCGATTTTGCTTTTCAATGTCTGATTGAGCGGACGTTCGGTGCGGCAGACGATGATGTCGGGCTGAACGCCTTGCTCCAGCATGGTCTTCACGCTGTGTTGTGTTGGTTTGGTTTTTAGTTCCTGGGCTGCGGCCAGATAGGGCACCAGCGTGAGGTGGATTACCACTGAGTTGTGCAGCAATTCCCACCGCATCTGTCGCACCGCCTCGATGTAAGGCAGCGACTCGATATCGCCCACCGTGCCGCCAATTTCAGTAATCAAAAAATCGTAATCGCCTTTGTTGGCCAGCAGCTTGATGCGGTATTTTATTTCATCCGTGATGTGCGGAATCACCTGAACCGTGGATCCGAGATAGTCGCCACGCCGTTCTTTGTTGATCACCGCCTGATAAATTTTGCCGGTGGTAACATTGTTTTCCTGCGAGGTTGGCGTATTCGAGAAACGTTCGTAATGTCCCAGGTCCAGGTCGGTTTCGGCGCCATCTTCTGTTACAAAACATTCGCCGTGTTCGTAAGGGTTCAAAGTGCCCGGGTCGATATTGATGTAAGGATCGAGTTTTTGAATGGCCACCGTGTAACCTCGTGCCTGCAAGAGCTTGGCCAGCGATGCCGATATAATACCCTTGCCCAGGCTCGACGTTACGCCGCCGGTAACAAAAATATATTTTGTTTTGCCCATTTTATTTTGAGATTATAAAAAAAAATAAAGGGGCAAGTGTTGATGATGCCCCTTTTGTGATGTTGCGTTTTATTGCTATTAATAATATCTGTATTTCTTAACTTTTCCGATATGTTTGGCAAGACGCACACATTGTGCTGTATAGCCAAACTCGTTGTCGTACCAAAGATAGATGATTACAGTTTTTTTGTCGGCCGACACTTTGGTCGAAGGCTGATCGAAGATGCAGGCATGTGGGTCGCCGATGCCATCTGACGAAACATACTCTGTGGAGTTGCTGTAGCGGATTTGCTCGATGAGCTTGCCGCGCAGCGAAGCCTCCAGGAAGAGGTTGTTGACTTCTTCGACTGAAGTTTCTTTTTTCACTTCCAGGGTGAGTATGGCCAGCGAAACATTCGGTGTGGGCACACGCACTGCGTTGGAGGTGAGTATTCCGGCGAAGGCCGGATTAACTTTGGCTGCTGCCGATCCTGCACCGGTTTCGGTGAGCACCATATTTAAAGGAGCCGAACGGCCGCGGCGCGATTTCTTGTGGTAGTTGTCTAGCAGGTTTTGGTCGTTGGTGTAGGCATGGATGGTCTCAATATGTCCTTTAACAATTCCAAGTTCCTGTTCTATCACCGTTAGTCCGGGTACAATGGCGTTGGTGGTGCAGCTTGCAGCCGAAAAGATGGTCTCGCTGTCCAGATTCAGAGAGTCCTGATTGGCACCATACACAACGTTGGGGATGTCGCCTTTGCCAGGTGCTGTCAGCAGTACTCTGGCAGCTCCTTTTGATTGCAGATGTCGGCTTAGTCCTGCCCGGTCGCGCCAAACGCCGGTATTATCGATGATCAGTGCATCATGGATGCCATAGGCAGTATAGTCGATTTCGGAAGGGTCGGAGGCAACGATAAAATGAACGATGTTACCATTGATGTGGAAGCATTTGTTATCGACGTCTTCTATGGCTACGCCGCTAAAGGATCCGTGCACCGAATCTTTGCGAAAGAGTGAGAGACGCTTGCTCAAATCATCCGGATTGTTGGTGCGCGTGACGATGGCTCTGAGGCGCAGTTGCGATCCGTTGCCTGTCACCTTTACCAGCTCACGTGCCAGCAGCCGGCCAATCCGACCAAAGCCATAAAGCACCACATCCTGAACTTGCTTGCTACGCGGTGCCGCGCCGATAAATTCTTTGAGTTTTGTTTTGATAAACTCATTGATATTTACAAAGTTTTTTTTCTCTTCAGACCACTCAGCGTTGAGCCTGCCGATGTCGAGACGGGTAGGAGCCACATTCTCGGTGAGGATGGCTTGAGCCAGCAGCAAAGAATCCTGCACTTTTACAGGTTTTTTCAGGATCGCCTCGGCCTCGATGTGTTTGTTGAGGATTTGGGCGGCGCCACAGTCTATTAGAGTGCTGCGCAAGAGAATCAGTTCGATAGATTTGTCGAACCACAGCTTGGAGGCGACGTTAATAAACTCTACGGCGGCTTTCTCGTCGTCGATCCATTTCTTAAGAGCTTTGTTGTAATTTTCCATGTTTATGTGTTTGGTTATTGAAATGTATTTTAATTATTTAATGTTTCATCAAAAAATCGCGCTATGCCTGGTATGCTTCATCGTTTTGTTAAAAAAATCAAACCGATGTTGCTCACTTTTTCCGGCACATTAACTTCGGGCAAATGTATAACTTTTTCAGGTGGAAATGTATTTGTAAGAAAAACCTACTTTTGCCGATATCACCAAAAAAACAATTGTTGATGGCGCTTATCCACTCTTTCGAAACTAGCGGTAATTATTTATTTCGCAACCGGGGCTGGCTTCCGGTTTTTTTGTTTGTTCCGGCAGCAGTCGTTGTTTGGTTTACCAATGTCCCCGGGCAGCCCTGGTATGAGGCTGTGGTGGCGCTGGCGGTGCTGGTGAGTCTTGCGGGATTTGTTGTGCGTGCCATCGCTATCGGCACCACGCCGGCAGGTACTTCCGGGCGCAACACCAGCGAAGGGCAGGTGGCTGAGCAGCTCAATACCGGCGGCATTTATTCCGTCATCCGTCACCCGCTGTATCTGGGCAACTATCTGATGTGGATCGGGATCGTGATTTTTACTTTTAATATTTATTTTGTCATCATTATTTCTTTGGCTTTCTGGCTTTACTACGAGCGCATCATGTTTGCCGAAGAGCGTTTTCTGGAACGAAAATTTGGAGATTCCTATCTGGAGTGGTCGCGCACAGCACCGGCGTTTATCCCATCTTTTAAAAACTATCGCAAGTCGCCCATGGTGTTCTCGTTCAAGTCGGTTCTGCGCCGCGAGTATTCGGGTGTTTTGGCGACAGTTATTGGCTTTGCCTTTATCGACAATCTGCGCTGGTATTCGCTCACCCACACATTCGAGCCTTTGCGCACCGTCAACATCATCCTCATTATTACCATTGTGGTAGTGCTGATTTTACGCACCCTCAAGCACAGCACCCGTTTGCTCAACGAGCAGGGGAGGTCGTGATTTCATTCATTGGCTACGAAGCAGAATTGGCGTCAAATCATCATTTCCCGAAGTAGGTAGCGATATTCATTCTTTTTCACTGGTGTCCGGTTAAAAAGGAAATTCTGTTTACCGGACAACAATGATTCTTTTTATTTAATTGCTGCCTGCTGTCTGTGAACTCCCTAACTTTTCTGCCCTCTAACCCCCCATCTCTTTACTAAATTTTTACTTTTGTCACATCAAAAAAGATAATCATTTTCTAAAACCTTAATTCATGAGGCATTCAGGGAGTAAAGTAAGATTTGTATTGGATAATAAAATCCGGGAGGTCGATTTCGAACAATCACAACTCTCGCCCACCACAACAGTGCTTACTTATCTGCGGCAAATCGAGGGGCATAAAGGTGTGAAAGAGGGCTGCTCTGAAGGCGACTGCGGTGCTTGCACCGTTGTAGTAGCGGGGCTGAACAATCGCGGCGGGCTTGAATACAAAAGCATCGACTCGTGCCTGGTGTTTTTGCCGATGATCCATGGCAAGCAGCTTATCACCATCGAAAATCTGGCTGTGACCACACCAACACAAATGCAGCTTCATCCGGTGCAAACGGCTATGGTCAGTCATCATGGCAGCCAGTGCGGGTACTGCACGCCCGGCATTGTTATGTCGCTGTTTGCTCTTTATAAAAATCATACTGATCCCTCGCGCGAAACCGTTACCGATGCGCTTACCGGCAACCTTTGCCGCTGCACCGGTTATCGCTCTATTATCGATGCTGCTTTGGATGTTTGTCACGATCCTGCCGCCGATCATTTTACGGCACAGGAAGAGCAGGTTTTGACGCTGCTCGGCGAAATTTCTTCTGATGAAACTTCGCTCGATCTACAAAGCAACGGTCAGCGTTATCTCAAACCTTTTACGCTGGAAGAGGCGTTGCTTTTGCGCAGCCAGCATCCCGATGCCTCTATCATCGGGGGTTCTACCGATACGGCGTTATTGCAGACCAAGAAAAATATTACGCTCTCCAAAATATTAGATATCTCCTCGGTGGATGCATTAAAATTTATCATCGAAGATCGCCGGCGGGTTTCATTCGGGGCGGGTACTACGCTGCAGGAACTTTTGGAATATGCCAATGACCGGCTGCCTTACTTGCGGGATATTGCGGCGGTATTCGGATCATTACAAATCCGCAATGTAGCCACAATTGGTGGTAATGTTGGAACGGCCTCGCCCATTGGTGATCTGCTGCCGTTGTTGTTGGTGCTTCAGGCGCAGGTGCGGCTGATGAAAAAAGATTTTCAGCGCGATATGCCGCTGCACGACTTTATTACCGGCTACCGCAAAACAGCTTTGGCCGCCGACGAGCTTATCAGTATGATTTGGTTTGAAAAACCCGGTGAGCAGGAATTTATTAAGACCTATAAAATTTCCAAGCGCAAAGACCTCGACATCTCCTCGGTTTCGGCGGCCATGCGGCTGACTTTTTCAAAAGAGGAAAAAATAAGTTGTGCACGCATCGCCTTTGGCGGTGTGGCTGCCATTCCCAAAAGAGCAACGCAAACTGAAGGTTTCTTGGTTGGGAAAAGTTGGGATCGCATTACTGCAATGGAGGCAGCAGCCTTGCTCCCGAAGGAATACACACCGATCAGCGATGCCCGTGCCGATGCTGCAGCACGTAGCATTATGGTGAAGAATCTTATGATGAAATTCTGGACGGAAACCGCCGGAGAACAACAAATCTTCAATGCTTCAGATTATGAAAAATAAGCAACCTACTCCGAAGCCGCATCACAGCGCTTTGCAACATGTTACCGGCCAGTCGGTTTTTGTGAATGATATGGATTTTGGCGGCCGGTTACTTTATGGGCGCGTGGTTTACAGCCGCGAAGCGCATGCAAATATCCGAAGCATCGACGTGCAGCAGGCGCGAGCTATGGAAGGTGTAATGGCTGTGATTACTGCCGCCGACATTCCGGGGCTAAACCAAATGGGGTTGGTGGTGCCGGATGAGCCGTGTCTGGCCACTGACAGGGTGAATTTTTTCGGACAGGCTGTAGTTCTGATTGCCGCCCGTACCGAAGCATCAGCCCGAAAGGCAGCCAGCCTTGTAACCATAGAATACGAATCCCTGGAAGCGATCACCGATCTCGAAACCGCCATTTCTAAAAATAGTTTCCTTTCCAGCCCGCGACAAATAGTGACGGGTGATGTGGGGAAGGCCTTCGGAAATGCTGAACATATTCTGAACGGAACTTTGCACACTGGCGCACAGGAACATTGGTATCTCGAAACACAGTCGTGCCTGTGTGTGCCAGACGAAGCCGGGCAAATGATGGTTTACAGTTCCACACAACATCCCACCGAAACGCAAACCATCGTGGCGCAGGTGCTGGCTGTGCCCGCCAATGCCGTGACGGTAGAGGTGAAGCGCATGGGAGGAGCTTTTGGTGGTAAAGAAACGCAGGCCAATCACATAGCAGCCTGGACGGCTTTGCTTGCCCACGCCACTCGCTATCCCGTGAAGATGCATCTCTTTCGTGACGACGACCAGATGATGACCGGCAAACGCCATCGCTTTCTTTCGGAATATCGCGCGGCTTACAATGCCGACGGACACTTGCTGGCGCTCGACGTGGCGCTGCATGCCGACGGCGGCGCTGCACTCGATCTCTCGGGGGCCGTTCTCGAGCGCGCCATGTTTCACATCGACAATGCGTATCATATCCCCAATCTGCGCGTGACCGGGCAGGTGTGGAAAACGAATCTGCCGCCCAACACTGCCTTCAGAGGTTTTGGTGGACCGCAGGGGATGGCTGTGGTAGAAACCGTGATAGATCGCATGGCTCGCGTCCTTCACAAAGATGCCGCTGAAATTAGAAAACAGAATTTTTATAAAGATGGGCAGCAAACGCATTATGGTCAGCAGTTGAGCGAGGTTCGTCTGGAAAAACTTTTCGATCGGCTCATAAACTTTTCGCATTATCCGGCCTTGCGCCGTGAGACAGAAGCCTTTAATAAAGAAAATGAATTTATTAAAAAAGGACTAGCGCTTACTCCTGTCAAGTTTGGAATCTCCTTTACCACTGGCTTTTTGAATCAGGCCGGGGCGCTGGTGCACATCTATCGCGACGGCAGCGTGCAGGTAAATCATGGCGGCACCGAGATGGGGCAGGGGCTGCACATCAAGATGCTGGGGATAACGTCCAGTTTGTTGGGGCTTCCGCCCGATCGCATTATCATCACCGCTACCAATACTTCCAAAGTTCCCAACACTTCGGCTACGGCGGCATCATCGGGTAGCGACCTGAACGGTATGGCTGTAAAAAACGCCATCGACAAACTTATTTCGCGGCTTACGCCAATAGCGCAGTCGTTGATGAAAATAAACAAGGACGATGAACTTATTTTTGCTGATGGAAAAGTGGCGCCGAAAGATCATCCCGACAAGGGTATTGCTTTCGAAAAACTGGTGAGCCAGGCTTATCTCGAGCGAGTGAGCCTGAGCGCAACCGGATATTACCGCACACCAGGATTATCTTTCGACACAACCACAGGCAAAGGCAGCCCGTTTCATTATTTTGCTTACGGCATGGCTGTTTCGCAGGTGCAGCTCGACACGCTGACCGGCGATCACAGAATCCTAAAAACCTATATCGTACACGATGTTGGTGATTCAATAAATGCTGCGATTGATCTCGGTCAGATAGAAGGTGGTTTTGTGCAGGGCGTGGGCTGGTGCACCACCGAAGAGATAAAATGGAACGACAAAGGTTTTCTCCTTACACATTCGCCCGACACTTATAAAATACCAGGCGTGCGCAACATCCCGGAAGTTTTTGAAATAGAAATTGCCCGCGATATTCCTAATGTGGGTACAATCCAAAACAGCAAGGCTGTGGGAGAGCCGCCGCTGATGTTGGCGCTCTCGGTTTGGCTGGCGCTCAAAGATGCCATCAGCGCCGTGGGTAATCACCAATACGAGCCTCCTTTCGATTTGCCGGCCACCAACGACAATATGTTGCAATGGATTGAGAAGATGAGATTGCTGGAGCAAATTCCAAAAGACAAGAAGACAAAAGACAAATAAATCCCAAAACGAAACAAAGCAACCGCCGGTAGTCGGTGTAAACAATCACAAAGAAATCCAACAGAGACAATTTCTTCTCCCACCCGACAACTTTATGAACTGGCCTTATTTCGGATATCTTTGCCAAAAAAAACATATCGATGATCTACTTGCTACTTGCCATCCTTCTCTCGACGGCTATCATTATCACATTTAGGGTTTTTGAATATTTTAAAATTAGTGTCGTACAGGCCATTACGGTTAACTATCTGGTGGCGTGTGTTTTTGGCTTTGCCAGCGAACCCTCGAGTTTCAATCCGGAGGCGATCGTCGGCGCGCCGTGGTTTTATTTGAGCATCCTCATGGGGCTTTCGCTCATCGTTTCCTTTAATCTTTTTGCACTCTCGGCGCAAAATGCCGGAGTAGCCATCACAGCCATCTCCAGCCGCATGTCGGTGGTAATACCTGTGTCGTTGGGATTTATGTTTTTTGGCGATACCGCCGGGATTTTAAAAATAGCAGGGATCGTTGCAGGGCTGGCAGCTTTTTATTTTAGCTCTAAAAAAAGTAAAAAGGTGCGCATCAATCAGGCGTTTGTGTATTTGCCGGTGATTTTGTTTTTGGCTGTCGGCATCAACGACTCATTGATGAAGGTGGCTGAACATGGCTATCTCACCAACGATTTTACGGCTTTTCTGGCTACATCCTTTGGATTTGCATTGCTGTTTGGGCTGCTGGTGTTTGCCTACAAATCCCGAAAGGAACCCTCAGGCAGAATCCTTAAAAATATTATTGCCGGCATATTGCTGGGTTTGCTCAATTGGTATTCGACACTTTTTGTTTTGGAAGGGCTTAATGTGTACGAGGTTTCGTTTTTTATACCTGTTTACAACATCGGCGTGGTGGTGCTTTCGTCGTTGGTTGGCTTTGTCGCTTTCCGCGAAAAGCTTTCCGTCACCAACTGGGCTGGTATCGGATTGGCCATTATTGCAATAGCGCTTATCGCAAATAGTTGATTGACGCTTGGCGCAGGGCGCGTTGTGCTCGAAAGTTCGTTAGAATCTAATCACTTGTTTTCGCAGGGGATGCAACCCTTTGGAGAGAAATCTAAATAAGTTTATCCGGTTGAAAAATTGGATAAACCGATGTTGCCGCGTTTTGTCTTGACTGAGAACTGCCAACTGAGAACTGCCTGCTGTTCTTTTGCATTAGAAAATATTTAATCCAGCACCTGCAAAGGGATGGTTAATTATTTACTTTTGTCCATCTAATAGGGGTTTTACACAAAAACAATGTTATGAGTCAAAATCATTTGTCCAATCGGGTACGCTCGTTATCGGAGTCGGCTACCCTGGCCATGACACGCCGTGGCCGCGAATTAAAAGAAGCCGGAAAAGATGTCATCAGTCTGAGTATCGGAGAGCCAGATTTTAACACGCCGATGTGCATCAAGGAAGGAGCCATCAAAGCCATTCACAACAACATAACCCACTATTCGCCTGTTGCGGGTTACAAGGAGTTGCGGGAGGCTATAGCGGCTAAATTTCAAAAAGAAAACGGCATCACCTACCGCCCGGGCCAAATCATTGTTTCGGGTGGCGCCAAGCAATCTATCGCCAACGCCATTCTTTGTTTGATCAATCCTGGTGATGAGGTGCTGATACCAGCGCCGTATTGGGTGTCGTATCCAGAAATGGTGAAGATGGCCGAAGGGGTGCCGGTGATAATTCCGTCAACCCTCGCCACCGACTTCAAGGTTGACCCGCAGGCGGTGCGCGATAAAATTACTGATCGCACGCGCCTTTTTATTTATAGTTCGCCATGCAATCCTTCAGGGGCTGTTATCTCACGAGATGAGCTGCGCGCTTTGGCGGAAGTATTGGCCGAAAAAGAAGATATCTATGTAATCAGCGATGAAATCTATGAGGAGATCAATTTTATTGGCAAACACGAAAGCATGGCGCAGTTCGACTTTATCAAAGATCGTGTGATTACCGTCAACGGTGTTTCGAAAGGTTTTGCTATGACGGGGTGGCGCATCGGTTATGCCGGAGCGCCGCAACATATCGCCGATGCCATGAATACCCTGCAGGGGCAATACACTTCGGGGTCTTCGTCGATATCGCAGATGGCAGCGTTGGTGGCGCTCAAAGAAGGAGCTTGTGCCCTGGATGAAGTTAGTGAAATGAAAAAAGCATTTCACGAACGGCGCGACGTGGTGCTGGAGTTGCTCAAAAAGATTCCGGGTGTTAAAACCAATGTTCCCGAAGGAGCTTTTTATGTATTCCCCGATGTGTCGTCGTATTACGGTAAAACTGATGGCACGCATATGATTAAAAACGGGATGGATTTGTGCATGTATCTGCTCGACACGGTGTATGTATCACTGGTGCCCGGCGAGGCTTTTGGTTGCGATGAGTGTATCCGCATTTCCTACGCTACCAAAATCTCTGAAATTGAGCGTGCCATCGAGCGAATAGCCACAGCGCTGGCAAAGCTGCACTAAGGCGTGTTGAGTTAAGATTTTTGTTTTAATAAAAATACAAGGGGGCGAGTGCCCCTTTTTTGTGCAACCTCGATCGTTATGGGCTTTCCCCTTCTGGGATAATTGTATGTTTGCAGGCAAATTTTTTAACATCTATGATGAATGAAAATGGATTAAAAAAGGCTTCGGATCTATTCCGTTCTTTGGCCACCAAAAATATTATGATCATTGGCGATGTAATGATTGATTTGTACCTTTTCGGGTCGGTTGATCGCATCTCGCCTGAGGCTCCTGTTCCGGTAGTAGCCGTCAACAGGCGTGCCCGGCATCTGGGCGGCGCTGCCAACGTTGCGCTCAATATCAAAGCCATGGGGGCACGTCCGGTGTTGTGTTCGGTAATAGGGCAGGAGGAGAAGTCGCAGGAGTTTATGCAGTTGATGAAGGAAAATGATCTTTTTTCAGGAGTCATTCTTCACAGCAAAAGCCGCATCACCACCACCAAGTTCCGTATCATCGGCAACAATGTTCAGCTGCTCCGCGTCGACGAGGAATGTACCGAATCATTATCGGAGGAGGATATGAAGACTTTTCTGAATCTGGTGGAGGTGGCTATAAAAGAACAGCACATAGATGCTATCATTTTTCAGGACTACGACAAAGGCGTTATCACTCCGGCGTTGATAACTAAAGTGGCTAATCTGGCTACTAAAATGAAAATTCCGGTAACTGTTGATCCAAAGCACCGCAATTTTGGTGCATATAAAAACATTACGCTTTTCAAGCCTAACCTCAAGGAGCTGAAAGAAGGGCTGGGTATAGAGGCTGCCAGCTTTGATATAGAGTCGCTGAAACTGGCAGCACAGAAGATTCATATTCGTCAGAAGGTGGATCTGGTAATGATTACGCTTTCGGAAGATGGCATTTTTATCAGCCGGCGAAATAACGATGGGACTTTCACGGTGGAACATCTTGCGGCTCACCGTCGTTCCATTGCCGACGTTTCGGGTGCCGGCGACACCGTCATCAGCGTGGCAACTCTGGGGCTTGCAGCTGGAATGAATGATTTCGATATTGCTGCTTTGAGCAATCTTGCCGGCGGGCAGGTGTGCGAATATGTTGGCGTAGTTCCGGTGAATAAAGAGAAGCTGCTGCATGAATGGGCCAAAATAAATGAGACTGTCGGGTAGGATGAAAAAAAATCACCAACCACAGCCGCCAACCAATTCCGGTACAAAAACTGCCAAAGCTACCATTGCACAGAAGGAGCAGGTGCAGAAGATGTTCGACAATATTGCGCCAAGCTATGATCTTTTAAACCATCTGCTCTCCGCGGACATCGATAAGCTGTGGCGGCGACGTGTTATTAAAATGATCAGGAGCCAACCGCACCGCCATATTCTCGATCTGGCTACCGGCACCGGCGACCTGGCCATAGCTGCTGCTGCGCTGCCCGACACCAAAGTTACTGCAGTCGACCTCTCCGCGGAGATGCTTAAATTTCAGCAGAAGAAGTTGCAAAAGAAAAATCTGCAGGAGCAAATTACTTTGCTGCAGGGTGATGGCGAAGCGCTGCCTTTTGATGATGATACCTTTGATGTGGTGATGATCGCCTTTGGTGTGCGCAACTTCGAAGACCTGCCCAAAGGATTGGCTGAGATGCGCCGGGTTTTAAAAAAAGATGGTCTGGTGGTGATACTGGAGTTTTCAAAGCCCCGGACTTTTCCTGTAAAACAGCTCTATCAGTTTTACTTTAAACGCATCCTGCCCACGGTGGGGCGTTGGATTTCCAAAGACAAAAGCGCTTACAGCTACCTGCCCGATTCGGTTGGCTACTTCCCCTCCGGCACCGACTTTACGCGCTATCTCACACAAGCTGGCTATACCAATCCTGCCATCCGAACGCTGACGCTGGGCATCGCTTCAATTTACTCAGCCCGAAAATAAAAGCAAGCTCCGCCCGTTTGATCACTAAATTTTAAAAAACGGATCAATTTGAAGAATCATAAGGTTCTGCGGGCTTTGCTCATCATCATGACCATTTTATTTGGTGCAGGATTGAAAGCACAAGTCAACAAGGTTCCCAACCTTAAACTCTACGACTACGAAACCCTACATTTTGGTTTTATCATTTCCGGCAATCAGATGAATTTTGTCATCACTCCGGTCAGTAATCTGCATCAGCTATATTTTAAAGGTCGCGAATTGCCGGAGTCCGATCTGGGTCTTTCTACCTCGACCGATGTAGATTCCGCACAGGTTTATGGTATTTTGTCGGAGCCTACCGTGGGCTTTACGGTGGGTATTGTGGGCGATCTGCGTCTGGGTGAATATTTCAACCTCCGTTTTATCCCGTCGCTGGCTTTCGGACGACGTGACCTGAACTATGATACGCGCCTTTTTCGCGGCTCCGACACTATCACAAGTATGGTTCTCAAACAAAAGATTCAGTCCACTTTTATCGAATTCCCTTTTTTGTTAAAATATAAATCCAAGCGTGTCCACAACTTTAGAGCTTACGTCACGGGTGGCGTCAAATTTAGTTTCGACCTGGCATCACAGGTTAAAAAAACCGAAAAAAATAACTACGAGCCAAAGCTCTTCCGCACCGACACCTACGGCGTGCTGGGTGGCGGGATAGAGTTTTATATGAACTGGTTTAAGTTGGGTGTGGAGCTAACTATGTCGTACGGCAGCCGCGACATGCTGCTTCGCGAAGGAAATATGTACACCAACAGCATCGAGTCGTTGCGCTCCAAAATATTTATGTTCACCTTCACTTTTGAATAACAAATCTTTATTTGATGATGATTAATAATTTTTAAAAAAATGGAAACTGATCAGTCTACTACGGATTTATTTCATGCTATTGTCGACAAAGCTAACCTCAAGCAAAATGTTTACGACAACACCTACAAGACCTTTGCGATTTTTAAAAGTGTAATAAAGCAGTTGTCAAAGGAGTTTCAGGATTCTAAACAATACAAGAACAGCGACATTACTTTTGAACACAAAAACAGAGGTGAGTTTGAGGTGGAGCTTAAATTTGCCGGCGACATCCTGATTTTTATCATGCACACCAACGTGTTTGAGTTTTCACGCGACCACGAGGTGATGAGGCTGCCCTATATCAAAGAAGACCCCGAACGCAGCTATTGCGGTGTCATCAATATCTATAACTTTCTGGGCGATTCATTCAAATACCGGCGCATCAATGATCTGGGCTATCTTATCGGACGCGTTTTTATTAATAAAGATACCCATTACTTTATCGAAGGCAAGCGCGAGCTGGGGCAGTTGTTCCGCAGCTTCGACAAGGCGCTGATGACCGAAGAGGCGGCACACAAGCTCATCACTTCTGCCGTTAAATACACACTCAACTTCGATCTGCTGACGCCACCCTACGAAGAAGTGAAACTTCTCACTGTTCAGCAAGTTCAAACATCACTCGACAATATGAAGATCCGCACCGGCAAAAGGGTGGGCTTTAAATTTCAAGCCGACAAAGAGGAAGAAGAAGCTGAAACCGATGGTGGTGCGACATCTAAATAAATTCCTCAGCTCCTTCACGCGTATGGTACATGCTGGCAATTACATCGGCATATTGTATCTCGATGGCGCGGCGGCGGGTTTTTAACGTGCTGGTGAGGGTCTGGCTTTCGATGCTGAAAGGCTCGCTTAGCAGCGTAAATTCTCTAATCTTTTCGTAGTTGGCAAGTTCGCTTTGCAGCGTCTCAATTCTTTGCAACACATGCGAACGTATCCGCTCATGCAGCAGCAAATCTTTGTAGTCGGCGTATTTTATTTCCCATTTTTGCGCAAGCGCCACCATGCGGTCCATCACCGGGATGATGATGGCGGTAATGAATTTGCGGTTGTCGCCAAACACCACCACCTGCTCAAACAGCGGCTCCTGATTCAGTAGGGTCTCTATTTTTTGTGGCGACACATATTTTCCTATCGAAGTCTTCATAAGGTCTTTCAGGCGGTCGTGCATCACCAGGTTGCCAGCACTTGTCAGGGCGCCTTCGTCGCCGGTGTGGTACCAGCCATCGGTGAGCGATTCGGCTGTAGCCTCTGGTTTTTTGTAATAGCCCGAAAATACCGTTCGTCCACGCACCAGTATTTCGCTTTTTTCGCCAATCCTAAGCTCTATTCCTGGCATTATTGAACCGCATGACTCAAACTCATGATGGTCGGCTTTGAAGCACGAAACTGTAGCGGTAGTTTCGGTGGCACCGTAGCCATAATTGATAAAGACGCCTGTTGCGCTAAAAAACCTGAGAAGATGTATGGGAAGGCTGGCACCTGAACAAGGCATGGTGCGCATGCTGCCACCAAAGATTTCCCGCAACTTTTTCAGAACCAAACGGTCGGCAATTTTGTGTTGCATGCTCAACATTAATGGAAGCGCCTGGTTGTGTTTTTTACGATCGATTACCTTGTAGCCAGTGGCAATAGCCCATCTGAAAATAGCTCGCTTGGTGGCAGGCCAGCGCTGATATTCGTCCTGGATGCCATCGTAGGTTTTTTCGAAAAAACGAGGTACAGTGCACATTACCGTAGGCTGGGCCTTTGGCAGCGACTGTATTATTTCTTTTGGATTGGAAAGATAAAAGTTCGTAGCGCCCCGAAAAAAGATCAGCAGTGTCCAGGTGCGCTCAAAGATGTGGCTGAGCGGCAGAAATGTCATCGAAACATCTTTGTCAGTGACGTCGAGGCGTTCGTGGTGGATGGAGAAAGAGTAGAGAAAATTGTCGTGCGAAAGCATCACACCTTTGGGTTCGCCGGTGGTTCCTGAGGTATAAATGATGGTGGCCAGATCATCTACAGTGGCCGGCTGCTGCTGTGCCTCAAGCTGAGGCGGAGCGCACATTTTGCTGTTGATGTAACTTCCGAAGCTGACGCACCGCGGATCGGAGAGATCAAGTGCATCATTAAAAACTACTACTTTCTTTAGCGTGCTGGTATTGTCGAGAAGCCATATCGCTATGTCGAGCTGTGGCTGGTCGCCGGCAAAGAGCATGCGCATGCCCGTTTCGTCGATGATATACTTGCATTGATCGCGTGAAGCTGTGGCGAAAAAAGGAACTACCACCGCGCGGATATTCAGAATGGCCAGTTCGGTAATGGTCCACTTAGGGATGTTTTGACTGAAGATGCCGATGTTGTCGCCTGAGTCAAAATCCTGCGCCAGCAACACACGTGAGAGCCGGGTGAATTCTTCCGTCATCGTGTTCCAGCTTTTGGATTCGATAGCGCCAGCGGCATTGAAAAAGCGCATAGCATCTCTGTTTTGGTAGAGGGACGTCCGTTGCCGAATCATGTCGGGAATACTTTTATACTCCATTTTGTATTTATTAAATGATGATAAATTATGCCTGTTATAAAACAGAAGAACTCTGTCACACTCCCCAATTTGCAAGCTTAAGTTGATGAGCAGGCGCAAACCGTGCGATGACTTCCATGCCTTTAATTGTGGTGTTTTTCAAAGAGCTCAACTTTATTTTCAAAAATTATAGAACACCGCAAAGAGAAATAAAGTTTTTCAAATATACTTTTTTAATTAGGAGACGAGTATCGTCCTGTCTCCGATAGCTCAATTTTTTAGTTTGACCTTTGGATGCGTTACGGTTTTTTATATCCATTATAAGAATGCATCTCGCTGCTGGGTTTGCGATTTTTGGCGGGAGGCTCATTTTTTTCCGGATAGCCCACAGCAATCAGCAAACCGATGGTTTTATCTTTTGGAATAGCCAGCAGTTGTTTTATCTTTTTCTGGTCGAACCAGCCGAGCATGCAGGTGCCCAGACCAAGCTCTGCGGCCTGCAGACAGAAATGCACTGCGGTGATGCCGGTGTCGATCATCGGGAAATCTCTTTTCTTGATGACCGCGCCAATCTGTGTGATGACTTTTGGTTTTTCGATAACCAGCGCCACCAGAACCGGTGCCTGATGGGTAAATTTATTAAAAGCTACCAGCGAACTATACGTAGCTTTTGCCAGCTGCTGCAAGAGTGCAGGTTCGTCAGTAACCACAAAATGCCAGGGTTGCGAATTGCTTGCCGAGGGCGCCAGCCTGGCCGCCTCAATGCATTTCGACAACTCTCCACGCGCAACGGGTGTGGGTTTGAAGCGCCTTGCGCTGTAGCGCTGCTTTACCAAATCAATAAATTCCATCGGGCAAAAGTAGGGTTAAAATTTGATGGTGGATGAAGGTAGGATTGTGGTTTTAATCTGAGTTCAATAGCTTCTCAAGCCGCTTTTATCAATAGTAATGTGCTTTTTATTTTGGTTTAGCCAGCATTCACGGGGTGACTGTGAATGGGCTTTATCAGAAAGCCTTGGGTTTAAAATCTTCCTGGTTGACAATAGAAGAGGAGTTGCCGGTAGCTTTGATAACGAAGAATCCGAGTTTTTCGGCCATCCGGTGGCTATCTCCTTCTGCAGTAAGAAAGGCCATGGCGCCATATTTTTTCTTATCAGCATATTCCGGCAAGTAGGTTTTTGATTTCCATATCTTCTTATGAAAATCCTCTACATCACCAACCCGCAGTGTGGTTTTCACCTCCACAATTACAATTTCGTGCCCGTTGACGGCAATTATATCATATTCAAAATTTTCACCACCCTTG